>CACYBT010000160.1 GCA_902772715.1 uncultured Succinivibrio sp. | reverse complement strand
TCACTTACTGATTAAAGTTTAGACTGACTCCACAAATTTCTCGGCAATTTTATGCCGAGATTGTGCAAGTAAGGTAAACTATCTAGAAAAAGAAATCCTAAAGCATCCTAGGATTTGTCTCTTTACCATCCACTATCATTAAGCATGATAAATAAAATATAGATGACAAGTACTATCTTAAGAAAATACAGCTTGTTTATAATCATCTTATTGTAAAGATTGACAAAGGTAAAAAGACATTACTGCTTTCTTAAGAAAGTTTTTCATAAACTAAAACTAATTGTAACTTTACAATTAAAAATGGCACCATCATTTGCTTGATAACGCATTTATCAGACGATTTTATACATGTGATGAGGAGTACATATGTTCTGTCAGAATAAAATATCAGGACTTGCTTTTAGCATTATGGCTTTAACCTCAGCCATTTATCTACCGTTATCTTATGCTGAAGATAAAGTCCCCAACATACTTAAAATTGAACGCATAATTGACGAAAATCAAAATGGCAATGCTACTTCCTGTGCCATCTTAAATGACTCTCTTGAACAATCCCCAAATCTAATTTTCTTAAAAAACTTTGTTGAGGTCTTATCCCAAAACAAGGAAAAACAGATTCAGGTCTCCCCTTTTGTCAAAGAGAATAAGCTGTGTCTATCTAATCTAAAATTCGGCAAGGATTACACTCTTGTTTTAAAAAAAGGTTTTACCTCATCTCATAACTTTACACTCAAAGAGGATTTGAATATCCCTTTCCGTACCATAGATGAAAAGGAGAATATTTCTTTTAGTCACGGTATGGTACTCTCACAGGATGATAACGCCATTACGGTTAAATCCGTGAATATGAAGAGTTTCAAACTCTCCTTGTTTCGCATCTCCATGTCCTCGCTGCCAGGCGTCAAATTAAACTATCTTCTTGAAGAGAATCTGCAACGCTATGAAGTTGCACCTCTTCTTGAGAATCATGGAGAGTATCTTGGCAGTAAAGTCTATACTGTAAAAGATGCACCTAATCAAGAGATTTTAACTACCGTAAAATTAAGTGATTTTACCTCCTCTTTAACAAAAGGCCTGTATATGGCCGTACTCACCAAAGATGACGACAACAATGGCAAGACCTTCTATGATCTAGCGCCTGACTACGATGCCTTTAATCTCAATAAACTGCTTATTATCACCAATCTTGGAGTTACAACCTACAGAGGCAATGACGGTCTTAACGTTGCCGTACGCAATCTTGATGATGCCAAGGCTTTGTCAAACGCCAAGGTTACACTTTTAACAGTAGGCAATGAAGTTTTAGGTGAGACTATCACAAGTCAGGATGGATATGCCCATTTTGACGAAAAACTGCTTGAAGGAAATAACGCAAGACAGCCTGCGATTCTTCTTATAAATCACCAAGAAGATGTCTTTGCTCTAGATTTACGATCTTCGCCGCTGTTTTTAGAGGATGCCTCAAAAGATCTAGATTTTCAGCCTAAATATGATAGAGGTATTTTAAAAGGACAGCTAATCTCCAATAAATATAATGTTTATGCTTACACTAACCGTACCATGTTGCGTCCTGGAGAAACTGTCATGTATGAGGCTCATATACGTGACCAGGAACTTAAAGCAGCAGGTCTTGATGCACTGGTGTTAAATATTGTCAAACCCAATTATTCTGTTTTAAAGAAAGTAACCTTAAAGAACAATGGTGATGGTGTTTTCTCTTACGAACATACCTTCTCTGAAAATGATGTTTTAGGAGACTATCGCTTTGAACTTGGTTTTGATGAAAATGAGGTACTGTGTACCGATGAGGTTACCCTCTCTTCATTCAAACCAGCCACCATTAATGGTCGCTTTTTAAATGACAGTTTGCTCTACGATAATACTGCTCTTAAGATCCTCTGCAATTATAATTTCGGGGCTCCAGCACAAGGGCTTTATGTAGACGGATATTATCTGTTAAAGCCATGCAATCATCCTGTACAAAAGTATGCGGACTATTATTTTGGGACAAATACACAAGAGGAAGTTACCCTTACCCAAAATGTCAGCATTTCCTCTGAGGCAACTGATGCCAATGGTGTTTTCTCTTATCCTTTAACCCTTTCAGAGCAGCGTTATCCTCAGAAGATTATTTTTAATATCAATGTAAATGATCCTGGTTCTAATAACTATTTTTTATCAAAAGAATATCTCGTACCTTTTTCTGCTCCGATGATAGGCTTAAAGAAACTTCCTCAAACTTCAGAAAAGACTTCCTTTGAACTCATCGCCTCCACTACGGATGGGAACCTTGTAGAAGATGAGGCAGACTATGTCATTCTGCGTCTCAATATTTCCTATCAGTATGTGATGGTTGATGACTCCTGGCAGTTTATTAAAAACGAGTATCTCTCGCCGGTATCCTCCGGTACAGTAAGTATCAAAACAGATTTAAAGAGTAATATCATCTCTGAAAATCTTAATTTTGGCTCCTATGTTATAAATCTTAAGTCACAGAAGAATGGTTTTGAAACCTCTTATAATTTCTATGTAGGCTGCAGCGGCGATTATGATGCCAATACTCCTGATCGTTTTGAATTACTAACTGACAAGAAAATTTATAACAAGGATGATGAGGTAAGACTGCAGTTTGAATCTTTATATGATGGCTATGCCGATCTGGTTTTAGGTACCAGTGGGGTTGAGAATATCTCCCATTACAGCATCAAAAAAGGCCATAATGAAATTACCTTTAAACTAAATGAAAAAAGGCTCTATGGCACCTATGCGCTGCTCTCAACCTATGCCAGTGAAAAGGACTATGTCGGTTCACGTCGGGCCATCGGTCTTGCCTATCTTAAGTTTGACAATAAAGAGGTGGCTTTAAGCCTGACTCCTGAGTTACCAGAGGTGGTTAAACCAAATGCTCCACTCGAATTTAAAGTGAAGGTTAATAATGCCGATTCAGGTACAGAGGCCGCAGATACCTATGTTACCGCCATGATTGTCGATAACGGGATTTTGAGTATCAATAAACAGAAGGCCCCGGATCTTTTGAACGCCATGACCGGTAAAAGGGCCTTATCCACTCAAATCATCGATATGTACAATCATCTTATTACCGATCCTAAAAAGACTGGACAGGGGTATGGTGATGAAATGCTGTCTTTAGAAAGCAATGCCGCACTTTCCAATATCACCAAAAAACTGCTGTCGCTCTATTCCACAAGAGTTCCTGTCAAAGATGGCTATGCCACGTTTAAATTTGACATGCCAAATCTTGCTACTTCTTGCAAACTGATGCTAGTAGCATCCTCAAAAGATCGCATCGGAAGTTATAGTACCGACTTTACCGTACGTGATAAGGCCGTAGTAAAACTTAATGCTCCTTATTATCTGCATGCTTTGGACAGTATACAGGGCGCCCTTTATATCAATAACCTTGAAATGGATAACGGAGAATTTAACTATGAAATCTCCTGCAGCGGGGATGTCACCTGTGCTCTTAATGGCAAGGTTAAGGTTGATAACCAAAAAGACATAAGTCTGCCGCTTATGTTTGACGCCCCAAAAGCAGGTGAAGGTACTGCCTTGATAAAAGTCAGCGGACCAAACTTCAGTTACGAGGATAACTACGAGATTAAGGTTTTAGATAACGCCTACCCTGTCATGGAAAATCATATTTTGTCCTTAAAACCGCAAGAACAGAAGGAAATCCTCTTAAAACAGAATTTTGAGGATGGTGCCAAAGCAACAGCAACCTTTGGAGCAATGCCTTTTATCGATTATAAAACACTCATAAACAGTACCGCCTTTGACTGTAAATATGACTTCTACAATGAGGTAGCCAAAGGCTTTATGGTCCTCTATGCTCTTGATCTTTACGAGGATAAAAAGTCCCAGGAATATTTGTCATTGCAAAAAAATTTAAGTGATATTCTTGACTATCTCTGCGCCCATATCAACAAATACGGTCATCTATTCGACTATAATTTCAATGATTATGAGGATACCCAGTATGCAACCATCTACGCAGGATCACTGCTCTTAAAGGCTCATCAAAAAGGCTTTTATATCTCAGATTCCATCTTAGAAGGCATTGATAAGGCTTTAAAGCGCAATCTCAGTAATGCCAATAAGACTGTATCAGCCTTAACCTATTTGGTCTCAAGTGAGCATGATCTCAATGTCAAATCAGAAATAACCTACAGATTTGATCATGAGTCCTTTGAGTCCATTGATGCTCTCTGCTCCTATGCCAACGCATTTCAGATCTACAAGGATGAGCGTCGGGCAAAAGAAGCCGTTACGCTGGCCCAAAAACGTCTCTTTGAACTTTTGAAGGTGAGAAAAGCCCTCACTCTTGCCAAAAACGACAAGGAACGCAGCAAGCTCTACAGCCAGATTCAGCAGTATGAGCCTCTCTACATGCATACTCTGACTTATGATGTCATGCACGTGGTAGAGACTACCCTTAGAATTCTGCCAAATTACAATCTCTCTTTGATATTAGATAAGATTGACTATGACAGTCTTTATTCTCTCTATCTTGATGACTTCACCAAATCTCTCATGGTCAAGATGCACCATGACTTCAAGACTTCGGAAACGAAACAGGAGACTTTGGTTAAAGACAGCCGGATAAACCTTAAAAATCCTGAGAATACCAATCTTTTGGCCACAGCAAGTGTACTTGGCAAGGTCAAAGGACCTATTCTCCATGACGAGACCTTAAACCTTCATGTTGACTATTATGATACTCTTGGCAATGTCTTAAACCTCAATGAGGCTCTAGCTCCTGATACCAATATCATCATGGTCGTAACTCTCAATTCAAGTATGACATCGAACGCCGATCTCTTTGTGAACTGCATGCTCCCTGCCAATACCATGTATCTATCCAATCTTAGAGCAAACGATGAATTGCTGCCAAAGTTTTTAAAGAATATGCAGCTTACAAATGGCGATGTACAGACCATTGCTACGGATACTAATATCGTCACCAAATCTTACTTAGGAGCCCAAAAGACTGTTTTAGCTTATCTTCTGAAGACCACCTACAAAGGGAAAAGTGCTCCCCTTATGGTAAAAGCCACTACCAAAACACTACAGCAAAAGACGGTCTACTACACCGATCCGCTTGGGATCAGTGTCAAATAAAAGAAGATGCGTCACCTAAGATTGAATAAAATCATCATCAGCGCAGGTTTACTTCTGCTCTTGATGATGATTTTTGTGATCCACAGTATCAGCCTTATTGATTTTTCTCTCTACGAAAAGCGCTCGAAGATCCTGTTATCAGAAGACAACCACATTCTGGCCTACACTTTAAGCGAAGATGAGGCTCTGCGATTTAAAACCACCAAAGAGGATGTAAGTCCACTGTATCTTAAGATGCTTTTAAGCAGCGAAGATCTGCATTTCTATAAGCATTTTGGTGTGGATGTTCTGGCGCTTATGCGCTCTTTATACAAAAATATTGTGCACCAAAAAGTTGTACAGGGCGGATCCACACTGGCCATGCAGTTATCAAAAAGGCTGATGGGACATACCCATGAGCGCAGTTATCTTAACAAGTTAAGAGAGATTATCGGAGCGGTGTATCTTACCCTAATTTACGGTCGGGATGAGGTATTAACCATGTACCTTACCACTCTGCCCTGCGGTTCAAACATTGAAGGGGTCAGAGCCTGTGCTTTATCCTGGTTTCAAAAAGAAGCCTATGCCTTAACACCTTCTGAGGCTGCACTTCTTGTGGCATTACCAAGATCTCCTGAAAAACTTAGGCCCGATCGACACAAAACAAAGTCATTTCTTTACAAGAATGCGGTACTTAAACTTGCCTATGAACATGACATTATCAATGCGGATATGTATCAGGCCTCAATTACTGTCCCGGTAGAACCCAAACTAAATCCCATAAAACAGTATGCCTATACTTTAGGGACACATCTTTTTTACAAGAAGCGAAAATCCTTATCAAAGATGATGGTAGAGCAAAGAGAATATCACACTAATATTTCGTATCATCTACAGGAAAAACTACATGAGGTAGTACATTTTTTTGAAAATAAGAAAGTGGACAGTGGTGTGCTCAGTATCGTAGTAATCGATGGCATAAAGCATGAGATTAAAGGTCTCATCGGTTCTTCAAATCTTAAGGAGAGCTCACTGTGTCTCCCCTTTTATCTGCGCTCCCCAGGCTCTACTCTCAAACCTTTTGCCTATGGTTTTGCCTTTGACGAAGAAAAACTCCATCCTAAAACTATTTTACATGACAATAAAACTCTTTATGGACTGTGGTCACCACAAAATTTTGATTACAGTTATCATGGATTGGTTAGTGCTGAGAATGCCCTGCGCTACTCTCTTAACCTTCCGGCTTTAGAGGTCATGAAACTTATCACGCCAGAGCATTTTTTAAGCAGGCTCAATTCCTTTCAAAAGCGGCTTTACAGTCAGCATAATCGCCCCGATCTCACCATGGTGTTAGGCTCAGCCTCCATAAGTCTTTACGATTTAACCATTCTCTATGCCATGCTCAATGAAGACGGTCGCCTGTTCCACTACTCGCTATTTAAAAAGGACACAGCACAACCCCCCAACACAAACACATATGTAAACTTTATGCATGAAGACAGCGCCAGGGCCGTTTTTAATATATTAAAGGAAACTCCTCGTCCTTATAATTATCCTGACGAATATGAGATTTCCTATAAAACCGGAACCTCCTATCGTTTTAATGATGCTCTTGCCATAGGCACTCTTGGAGGCTACACCGCTGGGGTCTCAATTTCAAGACCCAATAATCGTCCTGGAAACTATAATTATTCAGGCTATAAGGATGCGGCACCGCTTCTTTTTGAAATTCTCAAAGGGCTGCCTCCTACAATAAAGCACAAGCCTTATCTTGACTCACTGTTATTAAAAAACAACGTACCGGATATTTTACGAGAGCATAAGAGTAATCAAATTTTAAGTTTGCATCATAACAAACTTAAAATTGACTTTCCTAAAGATGATATGCAGGTAAGTCCTGATGCCTATGGACGCATCTTTGTAAAAACTACAGGCGGCAGCGGTAAGATCTATTACAGTCTTGACGGTGAGCAGCAGCAGGAGGCCTCCTTTTTAGTAGATAAGGAAGGCTATTACACAATCTGTGTCTTAGATGAGCAAGGCAACAGCGACTGTGTTAAGTTCTATGTGTTAATGACCAAGCCTAAAAGGTAATGGTTCCGTTTTCTATCATGGCATTTATGCGCTCTAAATCCTGTGGTGTATCTACACCTGCCTCTGGAGGATTTTCGATGATGCCAACTTTAATCTTATAACCATTTTCAAGAAGTCGTAACTGTTCTAATGATTCGGCTTTCTCTAAGGTAGTCTGCGGCATTTTAGCATATTCACAGACAAGACCGGCACGATAGGCATAGATCCCCATATGATGATAATGATCAATACTAAGAGTGCTTATCTTATCCTGTTTGAAATTATCTCGCTCAAAAGCAATTGGAGCTCGACTAAAATAGAGAGCCTCCTGTTGTTTATTTAGTACCACCTTGACGCAGTTTGGGTTAAAAAGTTCTTCAACACTCAAGATTTTATAAGCAAGAGTAGCCATCGAGGCATCAGAGTTTTCAAGAAGACTTGCTACCGCATCGATGTGTTTTGGATTTATGAGCGGTTCATCGCCCTGCACATTAACAATGAGAGTATTTTTGTCGACCGCCATGCTTCCAATCATCGCGGCTATTCTATCCGTCCCACAGTTTAAGGTATTTGAAGTCATACAGACTTCCACATGATTAAGCCCTGACAGTGCTTCCTTGATTCTGTCATCATCAGTACAGACAATAACCTTTTTGGCCCTAGATTTTAAGGACTGTAAACAAACTCGCTTTATCATGGGCATACCCCCTACTAAAGCCAGAGGTTTACCTGGAAAACGGGTAGAGGCATAACGGGCGGGTATGGCTACAATATAATCTTTCATCATTTTTTCCTACTGTTACTATTTGATCGAGTAGGGCGAGTTATAGCTCAGCCCTCTCACACCACCGTACGTGCGGATCCGCATACGGCGGTTCCTAACATAATTATG
>CACYBT010000159.1 GCA_902772715.1 uncultured Succinivibrio sp. | reverse complement strand
CAATTCAATAAATCAAAAGATTACATCTTTTACTATAATTTAATAGACAGTTCCATACAAACATTCTTTATTATAATCAATTATTGCTTATTCCTAAGTAAAAACGAATCAGAGTGCGTTCGCAAGGCGAACGAAGTAAAAAGGTTACTTATAGATTTTCTGCAAGAATCAAAAGACTTATTTCATTATTTACCAAACTATGTAATGGGCCGTCATAGAGAATACTTCAGTAACGGGAAAGTTGGTAAAAGCACAAAGAACTGCGTTGCTCCACCGCTACCACCAATCACCAATTTAATCGGCAACAAATCTAAAGTTAAACAAAAGATATTTGTCAAAAGGTATGAATAAGTACTATGGAACATGGCTTACAACAAAACGAACACGATCTGCAACAAATAAAAAATGAAGATGTTGAGCTTTTTATGAAAAACTCTTATCTTCAACAAAATTTGAAAAAATTCTTAAAAAATCGCTTTCACAACAACATTAGCGTGTTAAAAGAATACTTTCCAGAAATCGCTGTATATTTTGATAAATATACACCTACTCAGCCAATGGATTTTTTTTGCTCTGAAAATGGAATTCCAAATCTTTTCTTGCCGAGAGCTCAAAGAATTTTATATGAAAATTCAGATCCCATTAGGTTCGTAAAAAAACATATGGAACATCTGCTAAAAAACAGTAACCTGAATACGTTAAAATGTGACTCTATCAACGATCCATATGGTCAAATCCATTGTAAATACTGCAATCGCATATATACTCTGCTAAATGAAGAGAAAAATTCTAAGCCTAATATTGTAGATTATTACTCCATCCCTGTTTTAATCTTCTCTGGTATCGGATTAGGTTATGAATTATCATATTTCTTTGAAAAATTCTATATTCATAATTTAGTCTTAATTGTGTCAGATAATGATTTATTTCACGCTTCGTTACAGGCTTTTGACTGGAAAAATCTGTTAACTTACTGTTTTTCCAATAATATTAAAATCAGTATTATTCTAGAACAGGATATTCCCAATCTCTTTTCACTTTTTTCTGTTTTTTTTGAAAAAAATGGAAAATTCCTTGAGGCAACCAATTTTGTATATTTATTTAATCATGACCACAATACAAATGAAATTGTAAAACAGGTTAAAATTTATTTTAATTATGGAGTATCTGGTTTTTTTGATGACAGCATGTTTGCAATAAGCCATTGTATTGAATCTATAGTAAATGATAAAAAATTCTTATTAAACAAAAGAATGCCTGACAATTATCTGAATTACCCTGTATTTGTGGTTGGCTCAGGACCATCTCTTGATAAAGATATTTCTTTTTTAAGATCATTTCAGGATAAAGCAATAATCATTGCATGCGGTACTGCATTTGACGCACTGTATCATGCTGGTATAAAACCTGACTTTTATGCTGTAACAGAAAGAATTCCTGAAGTTTTACAAGCAATCAGCGCTGTTTCAGATGAAGAGATTTTTAGCAATACGACTTTATTATGTACAGATGTAGTTCATCCTGCTGTAATCCATAAATTCAAACACACTGCCATATTTGCAAAACTTGATGAAAATTTTTTATTGTATTTACGGTCTAAATTTCAGATTCCTGATCTTTTATATATAACAAGAATTGCACCTTTTGTGGGTAATATGGGAATATCAGGGGCTCTTACACTTGGATTTAAAAAGATATATTTATTCGGAATAGACTGCGGAAAGAAAACAGACGAAAATAATATTCATTCCGTATTCACAACGCTATATCATAACAAGGGAGCAGATGACTCCGATGGCAATTACATGATTTCCACAACAGTTCCTGGTAATTTTGGAGGACAATGCTGTACTAACCACTTATATATGCAGTCAATCAGCAATATATCACAATCAATAAAGGTTTTTAAAAGAAATACCACCGACATCATATGCTACAACTGTTCTGACGGTGCTCTGATTGATAATACAATTTCTGTACATTCTTATAATTTAAAGGATGAATTTTTACAATTACAGAATATTAACAAAAAAGACTTTTTAGAAAACTTAGAAAAGAATAATACAACAACAATAAATCTAAGCAAGAATGATATAAATAGTGTATTGGCAAAAGAAACATTTCATAAACTTTGCGATGTTATAAGTCACAAATTAGATAATAATTTCAATTCAAGAATTGAGTGTATCAGAAGAATGCAGGAGATATCTGAATTTATAGCAACATTCTCTCGGGAATACACAAAATTCTTCCCATATTTAATAAATAACAGTTTACAGCAATTTTTCAGCATCATTAGTTCTAGTTTATTTCAGCATGATATAAACAATAGTTATATTGATAAGGTTAAATATACATTTGAAACTATAAAAGATTTTTTATTAGAGGCGCCAGAAATCTATAGCCATCAGCCTGATTATATAATGGGAGAACATAGAAAACATTATCATAACGGTAAAGTGGGAAAGAATATGCCCCATTGCAAGGCTCCGAACCTACCGGAAGTAAAAAATATAATAACTAAAGATTACGATGACCCTTTAAAAAAATTTGTAAAACGGTATGAATAAAATAGGAACATCCATGGATATCCATAAAAAAACTTTATCCGATGCTTTTACCCACGATAATACAGATCTGTTTAAACTCACTTCTGAACTAAAAAAAATTACCTTAGAGACCATACAAGAATTAACAGAAATATCAGAAATTCAACATCAGATGGCTGATGTATTAGCCCAGAGATTTCAGGATAATCTTTGCGCATTTAATAAATATATACCAAACATTTATAATGTGTTTGCAAACTACAAGCCTCAGCGGCCCATGGAGTTTTTTTGTCTAAAAAACGGTATTCCCAATCTTATTTTCAAGGATACTAATGACATACTATATAGGGTGGCAGATCCGTTTGCATTAAGTAAATTTCAGGTAAATAACCTAATTAGCAGGGATAATATCTCTCAGTTAAAATACAATCACGAACATGATCCCTATGGGCAACTCCATTTCAAATATAATAATGCCATAATTGAAATTGAGGAATCCGTAGAACGAGACAGAACTATCAGTCCTAAAGATATCGCTTCTATTCCAAACTGTATCGTATTAGGTATAGGTTTAGGCTATGAATTAGCGGATCTGTATAATCAGGTAGAAATTGCTAATATAATTATCGTCGAACCTTCTCTGGACATGTTTTACGCATCCTTGCATGCCTTTGAATGGGCTCCGCTTTTAGAATACCTTTTCTCGAACAACTATGGTATTCATATCATGCTAGGACAAAATACAGATCAGTTTTTTTTGGACTTGGCTAAATTTTACGATCACCATGGACGTTTTCTTTCTGGTACATGGCTCGGTTTTGTTCACTATCAAACCAATGAAGTTGCAAAAATTATTGAACAGTGCAAAAAACAGTATAGTAATCTGCACAGTGCTATGGGATTTTTCGACGATCATCTGTTTGGCGCCAGTCATTGCTGCTATGCTCTAACTCATCACAAGAAATTTGTAACAAAAATCCCGCTCAAAAAAGAATACGAAAATGTGCCTGTCTTCATCATTGGTTCAGGCCCATCTTTGGATAAAGATCTGCCTTTTATTAGGAAAAACCAAGATAAGGCTATAATCATAGCCTGTGGTACTGCCATTGATACTCTTTACCATGCAGGAGTAAAACCTGACTTTTATGCAAATACCGAAAGAACTCCGCAGATCTCCCAGGCACTAAGCATTATTCCAGATCAAAACTTTTTTGACGATATCATATTACTTACTGGCGATGTATGTCATCCGAAAACACTTGATCTATTTAAACATACGGCAATTTTCGGTAAGGCTGATGAACCATGCTACCCGTATCTGACTATGCGTTTAAAAAACATGGAATCAGTCCAGTATATTCAGTTAATGAATCCTCTAGTTGGCAATATGGGGGTATCAGGTGCCATATACCTTGGCTTTAATAAGCTCTATCTGTTTGGTCTTGATAACGGGAAAAAAATAGAATATGACGATATTCACTCAAAACATACCAAGCTTTACACTGACCATTGTCTGGCTAAAGGTATAAATTACAGACTTAATAAAGAGGTACTAGGAAATTTTGGTGGAAAATGCAAAACTGGACATTACTACGGCTTATCTATTACCAATATTGCCTTTGTTATCGAACAGGAAAGACTTAAACGCAAAGATCTTGTATGCTACAACTGCTCTGATGGCGCTTTCATAGACTACACAGTACCAATGCATTCTGATGATCTTAAAGAGTTTTTTGAGCATCAAGCAGTAATTGATAAACAAAAATTTTTCAATTACATGACTAATGAAAAAACAGCAGTTATTGATATAAAAGAAAACGAGTTACTTAAAGTGTTTTCGTTAAAGAATTTTACTAGTATCTGTGAAAAAATTAAAGCCATACTCCACAATAGATCCGAAACTAGGCTTGGCTTTATCAAAAATATGGAAACAGTTTCAGAAGTACTCAACTATCTTAAAAATGCACAGATTACATTTTTTGATAGTGGAATTTTAGAAGGATCTCTGCAAACCATGTTTGCATCCGCCACAAGGGCCCTGTACCACAGCAAAGATGAAAAAATCTGTATTGAACTTGAAAACAAGATCATGGACGTTATCGAAGATTTTTTGACTGAGTGTCCTGAAATATACGCTCACCTGCCTGATTACTGTCTTGATGATCATCGCAAGTATTATCCTGACAATAAAGTTGGTCGAGATTTGCCTCACTGCAAGGCTACCCCGCTTCCTGACAGACAGATTATCATCAAAAAAGACATCATCGATACGCAACAATTTTTTGTGAAACGTTACGATTAAAATCACTGTGTTTATGAGTTTATTTGCTACTTTTCTTTTTTGGTCTAGATTTTAAAATAAGTCCGGTACCTGCCTTTTTAGCCTTGGCGATAGCCTTGCTTTCTTCTTTGTTTATGCTGCTTCTAGCACGGCTGTAGCGACGTTGTGTTGCGGCTTTTTTCTTCTCCTCTCTCATCTGAGACTGCGTCTGCCGTTTCTCTACCGGTTTTTCATTGGCAAACGGATTCTCGCCTTCTTTAAAATCTACTATAAGAGGAGAGCCCATTATATTAAGAGATTTACGGTAATAGTTAATAATATAACGTTTATAGGAATCTGGGACTTTTGACACCTTATTGCCATGAATTATGATGCGAGGCGGATTATAGCCACCAGCATGCGCAAATTTGAGTTTAATTCTTCTGCCACCTGCAATCGGAGGTTCATGCTCTTCGGTAGCTGCTCTTAAAATTCTATTGAGTAAAGAAGAACTGTGACGAGTTGTGGCACTCTTATAGGCCTCATCAATGGAATCAAAAAGATTGCCTACACCACTGCCATGCAACGCCGATATAAAATGGACTCTGGCAAAATCCACAAAGCCTAAACGATTATTCAACTCAAGTTTAATCTCGTCCTTAAATTCATCATCAAGACCGTCCCATTTATTAACCGCAATCACAAGTGCTCTTCCGGACTCAATAATAAAGCCCAATAAAGACAGATCCTGATCACTGATATGGGCACGTGCATCAATCACTAAAAGCGCAACATTACAGTCTTCAATAGCCTTTAGGGTCTTCACAATCGAGAATTTCTCAATGGCCTCAGAAACCTTGCGCCTTTTACGTACGCCCGCGGTATCAATAATTATGTATTTCCTATCTTCACGCTCCAAAGGTATATAGATAGAATCGCGGGTAGTACCAGGATGATCGGCAACAATAACGCGCTCCTCACCTAAAATGCGATTGGTAAGGGTGGACTTACCCACATTTGGTTTACCAATGATGGCAACCTTGATCGGTAAATCAGCAAACGGCTCCTTATCACCGCTATTATCCTCACTTTCACCCTTTTGTCTTAGTCGAAATTTTTCCTTATGCTCATACCAATCAAAGCCACCGCCCTGTTTGTCTACAGGAACATTATCCAAAAAATCAAAACCATCCTCCCACAAAGAATGTTCTTCTTCAAGACGTTCTTCATCTCTTTTTTGGATTTCCTCTTTAGTTAAATCACAGTCAAGCGGACCTTCCTCACGCAATAATGGTGCAATAACATCCTCTAAAACATTATTTACTCCTCTGCCATGAGCCACTGCGGTAGGATAAACCTCTCCAAGACCTAAAGCATAAAATTCCGCCCCTGCGGTTTCAGGATCAAGTCCGTCAACTTTATTGGCAATAATCGCACATTTTTTTTGAGATCTTCTGATATAGTCAGCCACGGCGTAGTCACCCGGCAGAATACCTGCCCTAGCATCAAGCATGAACAATACAAGATCACACTCATCTATAGCCAAAAGTGCCTGGTTAGTCATTTTGGAGGTGACAATTTCAGGCTGATTTTTGGCATCCTCAGCAATACCGCCAGTATCAATGACCACAAACTCTTTGCCTTCATACATGGCTCTGCCGTACTTGCGATCTCTGGTCAATCCAGGAAAATCTGCCACCAGAGCATCTCTAGTTTTAGTAAGACGATTAAAAAAAGTGGATTTGCCTACATTTGGACATCCTACTAAAGCAACGACTTTCATAAAATACCTTTTTTTTTGTGTAATGATAAACAAATATTGTCACAAAGGGCTACCAACTGTGACAAAAGGGACACTATATGGTGTCCCTTTTCATTCCAACTGTCTTAAGTTTATTCAGAGCCCTCTTCTACAAACTCCGACTTAGAGTTGGACTTAACACCTTCTCCCACCATCAGGCCATAACCGGAGAGACGTTCACGTTTTTCCTTCTCATATTCCTTAACTCTGCGCTCATACTCGGCCTTACGACGTTGATATTCACGATATTCAGCCTCCATACGACGCTGCTGGGCATCGATTCTGGCAACTAATTGACGAGCCTCAGCACGACGTTTCTCTAAGGCTTCCTTCGTGACACCGCCCTGATTGAGTGGAGCAATATTTTTGGCTGCCATAAGGGCAGCAGAAGTACCGGCACTATGTTCAGCCTCAATGTATGCCTGTTTGGAAGCAACTAAACCTACAGGATCATAATGCAGCGATTCTATGGTTCCCGAAGAAGAATAAACAATCAGGTTGCTGCCATATACTAAAGGTGCAACGTAAATTGGTGAAGAAGAAACTTCAATCTTGGTTAGGATATTGCCATTTTCTAAATCAAGGAAATAAACATATCCCTCATAGTCACCCACCACCACAAGATTTCCATAGATTGCAGGAGCCGAAACATTTCTGTAAGTTAAACTGGAGTTTTCCCAGACCTCAACATTGTCCTTACGGCTTACACAGTAAACATGACCATTATCACCAGTCAGAATAAAATAATTGTCATCAAAAGCCAGGTCTTTTGAAGAATGATAGGCAAGACGCGCGGTCACCGCGTTTTCTTTGAAATTGTAATTGACAAAGCCGGCATTGTAAGCCGTAGTATACATATTATCGCCTAAAAGCAGTGGCGTTGAGGACACATCAGATATACGGTCAAGAGCAGCACTGCCATTATTCTGCCCCACCACAATCTGATTGATGATCACACCATCCTGCTGGCTTATCATCAGCACTTTTCCTGACGGAGTTCCGACAATAACGAGATCATCTGCAATGGCAAGAGGACGTGACTGTGAGCGCAGATGCAGCGTTTCCATAGCGCCACCTGAAATCCACAGACGTTCCTTTGAGGCAAGATCTAGAGCATGGAGCGCCCCATTGGCATCAAGCACAAATAGTTTGGTATCATCAGCCGAGAAAGCAGGTGCCGACAAAATCTCGGCCCCAATGTAATACTTGAAGAAAACGTTACCGTCACTGCGATTTAGAACATAGACATAGCCATTTTCAGATCCTACCGCAACATAAGTTGATGAGGCAGTAACACCACCGTTTAAGCGAGCCGAACGCTTGTTGTCATTTTCCTCTTCATCGTCAAGATCCTTGGTCCAAACAGAGTTGCCGGTCGCAGCATCGAAGGCATAGACCTTACCGGCTCTGCCCGCCACATAAAGCTTATCTCCGTAAATGCAAGGAGCCAACTGTGAATATTTGCCATTAGCCCCCTGAGTACTACGTGACCACTGACTGCCAACATCAAAGTGATTGGTAATTTCAGGAGATTCTACAGGTTCAAAAAGATCCTTTTTTGAGGAACAGCCCACCGCTGCAAGCATAAAACCGCAGACACCAATCAGTCTTACAAATTTATTCAGCATTTGTACAGATCTCCTAAAGTTGCACCTACTGTATGTTTATCTCTTAATTTCTGAAGCCGAACGGGCTATCTCGTTAGTTAAGGCCTGTGCCCTTTTATAGGCAGGATTTTCACCCTCCTTAATAAGATTATCGGCCTTCATCTGTAAAAGCGGATTGATGGCAATCTTCTTGCTTTCACATTCAGTTATGGCGTTAAGATAGGCATCATGTGCCTTGTCTTTCTCCCCCATACTGTAATAAATATCTCCTAGAATCTCATTCTTTTCAATAGTATATGCTGAAGCCGTGATACCTTCTACAACTTTAATGGCATCCTCATATTTTTTCTGCTGAAGAAGCAAATGAGCCTCTGCAAGATACGCATTTGGAGCAACAAGTTCACCTCCATTGTCTTTGGCAAACTTCACTTGAGTAACAGCCTCATCATACTTGCCTTCGCTTGCATAAAAACTTGCCATATCCAAAGACAGAAGCGAGCCATAGATATCCTTATGTTCTGCAATGAATTTTTTGGCATTCTCTTCAGCACTTGCTTGCTTTACATTCAGAGCATTTTTGAGAGTATTCATCTCATAAGCGTATTTTTGCGCGGTATCACGCTGATAATTCTGGTACATTCCATAACCGACCATACCGCCAATAGCAATAACTATACCTAAAGTCAGAGATTTCCAGTTTTCAGACCACCATTTTCTGACAACCTGCTCTCTCTCATGATCATCTGTCAATACATCCATGATTTCACCTATTTATCTTTTAGCAGCATATTAAGCATAGCAACTACCTGTGTCTCAGGACATTCCTGCTGTGGAGCGTCCTGATTTAGCAGATCCTTTAGCGTAACAGTATGATTGGCAATCTCATTCTCTCCAAGAATTACTGCCACCTTAGCGCCAAGTCTATCTGCTTTTTTAAACTGCTTTTTAAAATTGCCTCCACCGCAGTGCGTCATGATTCTATACTGCGGTAACTGCTCTCTTAAATTATCGGCTAATTGTAACATTTTTAGATCGATATTTTCACCACTACCCACCACATAAACATCCACATGCGGACGAATACTAATCTTATTTAAAGTGGTAAGCAGCAGCATCAGTCTTTCAAGACCTAAGCCAAAACCTACCGCCTTGGTAGGTTTTCCTCCTAGAAGTTCAACCAAAGTATCATAACGGCCTCCGCCGCACACCGTACCCTGTGCTCCTAGTGCTGTGGTTACCCATTCAAAAACGGTAAGATTATAGTAATCAAGACCTCTTACCAGTTTCTCGTTAATAACATATTTAATGCCAAGTGCACTTAACATCTGCAAAAGTCGTGAAAAATGGGCGGTTGTTTCTGCTCCTAGACACTCTGATAGTTTAGGCGCATTGACAAGCAAACGCTGCACATTTTCATCTTTGCTGTCAAGCACCCGCAGAGGATTGGTGTGGGTACGGCGCTTACTGTCTTCATCCAGCTCCTCAAAATGCTCTTCTAAATACTTCACAAGTTTTTCACGGTATAAAGCACGTTCCTGTGAATTACCAAGAGTATTTATCTGCAGTTGCAGATCGTCTGCAATTCCGAGTTTTTTGAAGATACTGTGGGACATGGCGATGATTTCGGCATCAACATCCGGCCCCTCTAGGCCAAATACCTCAACCCCCATCTGATGAAACTGGCGATATCGGCCTTTTTGCGGTCTTTCATGGCGGAACATTGGTCCCATATACCACAGGCGCTGTTCCTGATTTACAATAAGATTGTGTTCAATACAGGCTCGCACACAGCCTGCGGTTCCCTCGGGTCTTAAGGACAAATCATCACCGGATCTGTCGATAAAGGAATACATTTCCTTTTCCACAACATCCGTAACCTCGCCAATAGCACGTGAGAATAAATTGGTCTTCTCAACTATAGGCATGCGCATTTCCTGATATCCGTAGGCTTGCACCGTTTCTCTTAACACTTTCTCCACCTGCTGCCACATCGAGGTGTCATCAGGCAGAAGATCATTCATACCACGAATGGCCTGAACTACTGCTGACATACTAACTATTTCCTTTTAAATTCAATAAATTATTACGAATTCTCTGTTCTATTACTTGGGCGCATTCGGTATTAGGAATTTTTCCTACCAGCTGTCCTCGCTCATAGACAAGTGCCATGCCGTTACCTGCCCCGCATACCGCAACATCTGCATGCTTAGCCTCTCCAGGTCCGTTTACCACACAGCCCATAACAGCAACTTTAAGGTTATCTTTAATATCCTGTAAACGTTTTTCAAGATCGGAGACGATATTAACCACATCAATGCCCCGACGCCCGCAGGTTGGACAGGCCACAAGATCTACACCCAAACTGCGTAAATGCATGCTTTTTAAGATGGCAAAACCAACTTTAATTTCATTTACCGGATCGGCTGCCAGAGACACCCTTATGGTATCGCCAATACCTTGTTTCAAAAGCCACGAAATACCGATTGAAGATAAAACAGTACCGCCTGTAAGTCCACCAGCCTCAGTAATACCAAGATGCAGCGGAGCATCCGTTTTTTTGGCAAGCTTTTCGTAAGCCTCCACGCACAGATTCAATTCTGAGGCCTTAACTGAAAAGGCATAATCATAAAATTCATGCTCATCTAAAGTAGCAGCCGCCCGCAAAGCAGCCTCAACCATAGCATCAGGACATGGTGCTCCGTATTTTTTTATAAGATCTTTGTCCAAAGACCCCGCATTGACTCCAACTCTGATAGGAAGGCCATAATCCTTAGCCGCAGCACATACGGCATCAATCTTCTCCTGTGAGCCGATATTACCAGGATTAATCCTCAGGGCACTGGCACCTTTCTTGGCACATTCAATCGCAATGCGATAGTCAAAATGAATATCTGCCACAATCGGCACCTCTGAACCTTTCACAATTTTGGCAAAAGGCTCAACGGCCTCAAGAGTTGGCACAGTGACTCTGACAATATCAGCTCCGGCATTTTCAAGGCTTTTTATCTGACTTAAGGTCTCTGCAACATTCATGGTGTCTGTTGAAGTCATCGACTGTACAGAAATAGGAGCCAGTCCTCCTACAAGTACAGAACCAACCTTAATCTGTTTTGATTTTCTCCTCTCAATAGGAGCAGGACTCCATTCCATGGCATCACCCTAGCGTGTAGGCAGAGCAAAACTAACCTGTTTGCTCTTAGGTATACTCAAAGCAGCGCCCATATAGGACACTTTAATGAGTGAAGCATCCGATACCGCTATTTTCAAAGGAGGAATACCGGTAATCTTAAGCGTATCACCTTTTTTATAGGCTCCCTGTTTTAAAATCCTACCGTTACCGCTTACTTTGAGGTAAACATCTCCCTGCACTCTAATAGTGACATTGTTCATGGACTCAAAAGGATCACGCTTTCCTGAAAATTTCACACTCTTAGTAACATCTTTTGGATTCTTGTCAAGGCTAACATTCTGCGACACCACAGTCTCATTTTCAGACTTTGGAGGTTCAGTAATTTCAGGTGTCACAGGTGTCACTGTTTCAGTCTTATGCACCTCGGCAGTATTCTTAAGATTAGCCGTTTCTGTTTTTTCTCCATTTGCACTCTCAAGTTCCACCGGTTTTAAAGCAGTTTGCTGCTCCTTAGGCCCTTCTTTTTTATCAGTAGCCTTGTCCTTAGTCTGAACTGCTGCATTCACCTTTAGCGGCATCTGCGTGCCGGTATTGACCACTTCACGCTGGCTTTCGGTTCTATCAACCAGTATTTCCGCATTCTCAGTTCCAGTTAACTGTTCCTGAGCCATTTTAGTGTTTTTATCTACTCCAGGCTTATCATGCTCAACAATATTGGTCTTGATTTTGGAGTTTTCCATATCCATTACAAGATTGCCTTTGGCATCCTCTGTAGGTTCAATGGTATCTTCAATTACGAGTGCCCCATCAGTATCATTGTCATGCTGAGACATCACTGCGGCGGTAATACCAGCGGTTATGGCAATCAATCCTAAACCAGCAAAGATATACAGAGGCAGTTTGACTCCGGCTGACAATCCTTTTTTGTTCTGATGCTCATTCTGTTCATGAAAATCGGCCTGAGCCTGAACATTAGCCTTCACACAATCCTTATATAAACTTACCAAAAGATCAGGGTTAATATTGACAAGTTTGGCATAATGACCTATGTGAAGAGAAGCAAAAGGAACCGCTGTAGGCTGATTCAGTCGGTCATGCTCAATGTCACTTACAGTATTCACTCTCAGATTTAGCTGATGGGCAACCTCGCGCTGTGACATTCCCAACATCTCACGAGCATGCATTAAAATGGCACCGGGACGGTTTGGAACTTCATCATCGGAGTAAGTAGTAGATACAGGCACACGATCGGGATCTTCTGTATCCTGTGATGCGGTACTGTCTGCGGAGGTTGTGGTACTGTTTAATGTAGACTCTTGAGCATTCTCGCTTGCATCTTTAAACTCACTAAGATCATCGTGAGGTGCTGTTCCAACCTGTTCACTCCGAGTTTCATCATCGCTTATGTCATCACTGTCAGATCCAGTAGAATGCACATCCTGGGATGATTCCTGAGCCCTTGTCATGGGTTCATTGACGATTTCACCACTCCCACTCTCAGAAAAATGAGAGATCTCAGAAGAATTCAGCTCCTGATTTTTTGATCCAGAACCTAATTCTTCATTTGCTAGTTCTTGGTTACCTAAAGAATCAAGATCAGTCTCATTACCAACATTAACATCATCTGATGCTGTACCTAAATTGTCGTCATTCATATCAGCATACATTCCCTCTTTTGAAAAATCATTCGGAAGTTTAGTACGATCTTTACGATTTCTTAATGCTCGTGTTCGCTTGGAACTCATAATTTACTACTCTACTCTGTGTTCTATATTAAAATTAACCAATTTATTCTTGACCTGTCCTGCAAGCTGACCGCAGGCAGCAGAGATCTCATCCCCTCGTGTGGTACGTTTGATGACAGTAAAACCGGCATCAAACAGAACTTTATAGAATTTATCAATTCTTGCACGCGATGGTGTTTTAAACTCTGAATCCTCATGTTCATTAAAAGGTATAAGATTAATCTTACATGGAATGGTCTTTAAAAGACGACACAACATGTTTGCCTGCTCGACGCTGTCATTCACATGATCTAAAAGCACATATTCAATGGTAACTCTGCCACAGTTGGCATTGGATTTGTCAAGATAATTACGCACGGCATCTAAAACTTCAGCAATACCATACTTGTTATTCAAAGGGACTAATTTATTTCTTAAGGCATCATCCGGTGCATGTAAAGATAAAGCCAAAGCCACATCAAGGTTACCTGCAAGTTTATTGATCACAGGCGCTACACCTGATGTTGATATCGTAACTCGGCGTTTAGATAAAGCAAAAGCATAATCTGACAGGAGGATCTCACACACTTTTTTTACATTTTCTAGATTTAAAAGAGGCTCCCCCATTCCCATCATCACGACGTTGGAAATCGGCTTTTGCTCCTGATTCAGACTAAAGCCTACCCGCGTAGAGGCGCAAAAGACCTGACCAATAATTTCACTAACCTTAAGATTACGATTAAATCCTTGTGCTCCGGTTCTGCAGAAAACACACTTTATAGGACATCCCACCTGTGTAGAAATGCATAAAGTATTTCTGTCATCTTCAGGAATAAGCACAGTCTCAACAACCTGACCATCACCTAGATCTAACGCCCATTTAGTAGTTCCATCTGAGGCCTTTTCCTCTTTTATAATTTCTGGAGCACAAATACAGCATATCTCAGAGAGTCTTTCGCGTAAATCCTTACGCAAATTCGACATTTTTGAAAAATCAGTTTCACCAAACTGATACATCCAGCGTAATAACTGCTGAGAACGAAAAGACTTCTCTCCTATGGAAGTAAAAAATTCTCCTAACTCAAAAGGGGAGAGATTTAAAAGATTAACTTTACTAGCAGTGACCAAAACAGTTACTCATAAAACAATAAAAATAAGACCAAACATATTAAACATAGGATTATAGCAGTATTCAGTCTTATTTTTCAAAAAATGCATGTATACACTTAGTCTTTCTAACAATAAAAAGGTCACTTTTTTACAAATGGTTATGGTTTAGGATAACTGTTGCTGACAGTAAACGCAGTCAGGACCTGCAAAAACCATGGCATAGGCCTTGACGTTTTTGCCTTTAAAATTAAGAGCCTGTTTGTATGTTAATGCTTCGTTATTGGCT
>CACYBT010000158.1 GCA_902772715.1 uncultured Succinivibrio sp. | reverse complement strand
ATTAAAGATTATATAAAATGGTATAACACTGACAGAGTTTGTAAAAAGTTAAAAGGCCTGTCTCCAATTAATTTTAGGAAACAAGCCCTGAATTCTGTTAGCATGACCTAGAAACTTAAGTGGTCAATTTCTGGGTTCATACTAAAATGGCTCTAAAGTAATTGGCGTTTCCATTACTGCTTATTATGATTTAAATATTTATCTCGTCTAATGTAAAAATCTCCCTATTACTTAGGATAGAGGTAAAAATCTAGCGGCGAGATATTTTTTCTCTGAGAGTGCTTAAGTTCAAAAGCGCAGCCCTTAAGGTTTCATCTTTTTTGGCAAAATGAAATCTTATATAGTTGCGTGTGCCATCGGCAAAGAAACTGGAACCAGGCACTGCACCTACTTTCACGAGCCTTGCAAGATCAGTACAGAACTCTAGATCATCTTCATAGTTAAATTCGCTTATATCTACAAGTACGTAATATGCACCCTGCGGTCTGAAATACTTAAATCCCAAATCGTCTAAGCCTTTTAGAAAAAGACTGCGTTTACCCTCATAGAGTTTTCTTATATCCTCATAATAAGATCTTGGCATTGTAAGCCCACTCACAATGGCCTCCTGCAACGGTGCGGCCGCACCGACAGTTAAAAAGTCATGCACCTTACGTACTCTATCAATAACCTTTGACGGTGCCATAACATATCCAAGCCGCCACCCAGTAATAGAATAAGTCTTAGATAATGAGTTGCACATGACTGTACGCGCTCTCATATCAGGGAGAGTTGCAAAATATATATGCTCACTTTCATCGTAGACAATATGCTCGTAAACCTCATCTGTTATGACAAAAGCATCGTATTTAATGACAATCTGTGCAATTGTCATAAGCTCTTCTTTGGTAAAAACCTTGCCTGAAGGATTAGATGGATTATTGAGGATAAGCGCCTTTGCTCCATCCTTGAAAGCCTGTTCAAGTTCCTTTTTATCAAAGGTAAAATCAGGAGAATGGAGCTCTACAAAAATTGGAGTTGCCCCGGCTAAAATCACATCAGCGCCGTAATTTTCGTAAAATGGAGAAAAGATGGCAACCTTATCTTTAGGATTTAATGTGGCCAAAACCGCACACATCATGGCCTCGGTGCCACCGCACGTAATAACCAGTTCACTCTCCGGATCAACATTAAGTGCAGTGTCGGCCTTTATTTTATCTGCAAGAGCACAGCGAGTATTTAGCGCTCCCCAGGTGACTGCATACTGATGAGGTCCTGTTAACGCCACCTGCTCCAGTCTTTTCTGAATTTCTAAAGGAGGGTCAAAATCAGGAAAACCCTGTGACAGATTCACCGCACCGTACTGATTGCATATTCTAGTCATTCTGCGAATTACTGAATCGGTAAATCCTGCGGTTTTATGACTTAGCTGAATCATATTTACTCCTATCTTGTGTAGCCATCATGCTGATTAAAAAGATTGAGAGGATCAAATGCCTGTTTAATACCGAGCATTAGTTCTCTTGCCTCCTTGTTAATGTGTTTTAAAAAATAGCGGCGTTTGGCTTTGCCGATCCCATGTTCTGCGGAAATAAGTCCCCCCAGTTCATAGGCACAATTGTACAGAGCATCTAAAGTACTATCTAAAATTTTGGGCCATTTTGCATCGGGAATCGCATCTTTAATAATGCACAGATGCACATTGCCATCACCGGCATGTCCAAAAGGAACAATTCTTACACCATGTGCTGACGATATTTCTCTGCACTTTTCCACAAATTTGGCAATACTGCCAATAGGTACTACTGTATCTACCGGTTCCCACACACCTGCGGCCTTTACTGCCAAAGCCAGTGCACTACGTATCGCCCAGACATTTTTGGCCACCTCTTCATCATCTAGCGCGATAAATTCATATGCTCCATGGGCAAGAACAAGATTTTTGCTGTCATTTAATCTTTCCGTAACCATCTCTTTTGTTCCATCAAAGGTAACAATGAGATAAGAGTCGGCATCCCTGCAAGGAAATTCGCTATTCAAATAACGTTCACCTAGAGCAATACAACGTTTTTCCACAAATTCAATTGCAGTAGGCTCTAAATTGCCTTTTAAAATAACATTGACGCTGGCAATAGCGTCTGCAAGTGCATGATAGGCTATGACTGCGCTTTGCGTGTAGTCAGGAAGAGGCAGAAGTTTGAGAGTAATTCTGGTAATCACGCCAAGAGT
>CACYBT010000157.1 GCA_902772715.1 uncultured Succinivibrio sp. | reverse complement strand
GGACAATACCTTAAGCTTTTCATAATAATAAACACAATATTTGAATTAACATGTGGTTAAAAACAATTATTAGTAACATCTTAAACATTTATATTTAAAACAACGTTGACACTCTTATAATTTATTTATAAAATGACTGAGTTCACATTGATGTTCACTTAGGTGAGCAGGTGTTTTCCTCCTTAGTTCAGTCGGTAGAACGGCGGACTGTTAATCCGTATGTCGCAGGTCCGAGTCCTGCAGGAGGAGCCATGCCAATCAGTTTTGGCTCTAACACTGTTTTCTAAAATTTCTTAATCACAGTAGTTCTACTTTCATTTGTTTAATTAAAAATACTTCCACCAAAATTGACAAAGGACTCTCTTTTTTTGCCGTGAGGTGAATCCTGTTTTGTAAACAAAATCTTGTGATTTATCTATAGATATGGTAGAAAGCATAATGGAATCAATTTATTTTAGGATATAAACAATAGTGCCCTTTATAAATTGCCATTTTGTGTTTTATTAAAAGTACATCCATAATTTATTTACCCGGAATGTTGAAAACCGCTTTAAGGTTCGGATACGTGAGATTTGTTAAGTCCTTAAGATTGAAATACAGCATTGGGATACAAAATAGACTATATGCAGCTATTTTTCAAATGTCAGCTTTTACAATCCCCTGCTGACATTATAAAAAAAGTTAAAGAAGCCGATCCTCAAGCTTTTAGAAACGTGGTTATATTACCATCTAGAATATCTGAGCTTTTTACTTGGAGTTATTTTGTCTCAACCACTGACAATTTCAGCAGTAAGCCTATCAAATGATATGTCGGCACTCAAAAGCCTTGAGATGACAGCAAAATATTAGATGAAGACACTCAAGTTCAGACTGTATCAGACTTAGTTTGACGCAAAACAGCATAAAAAGATTAACCTTGCATTCATGTACCATTACTGCGTCAGACTCCACTAAAGGAACAATTGTCTTACCATGTTGGATAAAAAAAGATTAACTACAAAAGCACATAACCAAAAAAAAGAGACCATAGTATTGATGTTTTCAAAAATTAAGTACTCTTGAGTAAAGAGTAATAAAGAACGTAGTGAATTTGACTATGAGAAGTTCTTCTGCACGGAAAAATACCTTATCAAAAATGCAGAAAAAGTTTGCAAAATAAGCCTAAATTCATTGAATATATATATTATAGATGCAGATGGAATATAGCAAGAAGGTTGAAGCTTCAGCATTTTTAAAATCCAAATATGTTTTGGATCGATACGAAATTAACATTGTATAGATAGACAAAAGATTCTTGCTAGCTCAAGTTTGCTTCAATTGCACATAGTAAAAAAAGAGAGCAAGGATGTACGTATCTGTTGTGGACTTACACCAACTTTGGCAAATAACTCAACGCAGCGAGAAAATGTCCTAAGAGAAGGAATTTTCAAATTTATGCCCACCTAATTCTATAAAACGGAAAGGACATTGCCCATAAGGAAGAGGGGAAAAGATAAAGACCTTTCTGATTAAGATCTAAGACATTTTTCATAGAGCCTAGAATCCAACAGTTTGCAGACTGTGGGAGTATGTTAAACAATACAATAATGGTATACATTTTTTTAAGGAGAATTTAACCAAATGAAAAGCGCATTAGTACTTTATACCAATGGTACGGAAGACATTGAGGCAACAGCCGCATTAGACATATTGCATCGAGGCGGAGTAAAGGTAGTTACAGCAGCGGTTACTAATGATGGAAGCCGTATGGTTGAACTTGCACATAGTTCTGTCATTGTTTGTAACCTAACCTTTGAAGATGTCACAGATGATTATGATTTAATTGTGATTCCTGGGGGACCTGGTACCATCAACTTTGCCAAATGCCCTGCCCTTATTGAAAAACTTCAAAAACAGCTAGACCGCGGTGCTCTTATTGGAGCAATATGTGCCGCTCCGGGCGTAGTACTGTATGCTCAAGGAATAATTGACGAAAACACAACAGCAACTTGCTATCCAGGGTGCGAATGCGGAAAACATTTCAGTACCAAAGGGGTATGTGTTTCAGAAAACGACAAAATTATCACCGCTCGTTCACCTCAATATGCCATTGAGTTTGGTCTTAAGATGCTAGAATATCTTGTAGATAAGGAAACAGCAGACCGTGTAGCCTCCTCTATACTTTACAAACCTAGCCTTTAAAAAATTTCCACCAGGGAGCCTTATTCTTACCTCCCTGAATTTCTTCTAGCCGCTGCCAGATAATATCACAGATAGATGAGTCCTCACTGTCCCACTTGGCATTCATGAGAATACGGCAGGCTCCTTCCACATGGTCTACAGCATAAATATGAAAATTACCATCACGTACTGCCTTCATTACTGCAGGTTTTAATACTAGCTGACAGATACATGAAAGCGGAATCACCACTCCTTGTCTGCCGTTTAATCCACGCAATCTGCATAT
>CACYBT010000156.1 GCA_902772715.1 uncultured Succinivibrio sp. | reverse complement strand
TTGTGCAGAACGGTTTTAGATTTACTATTCCAGAATCACTCCCTGGTGGTGCCATGAGAACCCGTCTGCACGGTTCTGAAGGGGGTATTCTGTGCAAGGGCGGACATTTTTTATCTTCCGAGGAAAAGGATGTTTATCCTGGCACCAGAGTTGAGATGAAGATGTTCGATAAGGCCGACAAAGGCTATATCGCTCATAGAATGCGTTCCTTAGGTTTTAGAGTGACACTCTCTTCCATTAATGTTCCTGGTATGAAACGTTCCTCAGATCTTTCTAAACTGCTTGACAAATTGGGGGGAGGCGTAGCCAACGCTGCGATTATACCTGCAAAGCCAGAAAAGGAGTCAAAACCTGAAGCCAAAGAGAAAAAGGGAGAGGACAAGATTGCCGTGGATAAACTCGTCAAGATTGATAAAAACGGTGATCTTTTGGTTGAGTTTGATAAAATTTACGGCTCAGCCTCAAGTCCTTTCATGAAGAGTAATCTTACTCAGTACAAGGCTTTGCTGAAGGATTATAACAGTGCTTTAAATCGTGAACGTGACGAAAATCTGTTCAATAATATGCGTTCTACTCTGTATATGGCTGACTCTCTGTGTAGTTATGGCATCTTCTTCTTTGACGTGTACAATAAATATACAGTTCTTCTCAAAAACAGCAAAGACAAGATGACTAAGGAATTGGAGAGCTTATTTATGGATAATATCAAAAAATACTATAACAGCCTTGAGATTTCCACAAGTATTTACCGAAACGCCCTAAAAGAGATTGCAGCCTTTCCTAAGGATGAGATAAATGAGAAAATTGTGCACTTAAGAAAGGAATATCAGGGGGATTCGCATTACAATAAAATTTTTCTGCATAATATTGAGGTGTTCTCCAAGCAGATCGATTTTGTAAGGAGCAAGGGGTACGATAAATTAACCAACAAGAAAATATGGGGCGATTTTCTCTCTGAAAAGAACAATGCTAAGATTGCAGAATGGCAAAAATCACGTAAGTAATCAGAACAAATATACCAGTTTTTTAAAGTGATAAAATAAATTTGTAAAACAATTATAATCGTAATAGTGTTTGATTTAAAATTTTAAACGGTGCTATTTTCTTTTATTGAAAAAAAATTAGCAAACAAGCCGCGTATTTGTATCTAAGTATCTAAAAAGAATGACTCTATAAGTATAAGTGCTGATGAACAGGAGTAATTTTAAGTGATTAAATGTGTTGGTATAATTTTGGATGAGTTTTGTAATGTCCACTAGAAGTCATTTCTAAGAATGGCAATGACTTTGTGTATCGTGTATCTCTGAATGTATTATCATAATGTTAGCAAGTCTTAAAAACATCGTTGTGAGACGAGAGCGAGACAGTGAGTACTGTCTTGACATCCGTTCCTTTACCCTGCATGAGGGGGAGTATATCGCCATTACCGGTCCTAGCGGCTGTGGCAAGAGTACTACCCTTGATCTTCTGAGTATGGTACTCAAACCTACAGCTATAGGTGAATTTTCTTTTAATTTCAAAGACTCTCTTTATGACGTCAAATCTTTATGGGAAAGTGACAATACAGACAAAATGGCAAAACTGCGTCAGGATTATATGGGTTATGTGTTGCAGACTGGCGAACTTCTGCCTTTTCTGAATGTTATGGAGAATATTCTTCTGACAGCCAAAATGGGGGGAGCGCAGCCAGATGAAAAATATCTTGAAACCCTAATTTCCGATCTTAAAATCTCTTATTTGCTCAATTCCATGCCTTCTATGATTTCCGTAGGTGAAAGACAGCGTGTGGCCATTGCCCGTGCTCTTGCCTCTAAGCCTAGGCTTCTTCTTGCCGATGAGCCTACCGCATCCCTAGATCCGCTGCTCTCAAAAAATGTCATGCAGATGTTTCTGCAAACGGCAAAAAGCGCTAAAACCACTGTAGTGATGGTTTCTCACGATGTCTCTTTGGTAAGAGATTTGGGCTTTCTTGAGGTTCCGGTGACGGTGATTCCCAACGAGAGTGGAGTGACCTCGATTTTAGATGACAGTCAGTTGCGTCAGTCTGATAGGAGTTTTACATGAGTTTTTTTGTTAGTAAGCTTTCCTTTAAGGACTGGATCCATGAATTTTCGCTGTCAGTGTGTGGGGTACTGGCTTTGGCGAGTATTCTCACGCCCATTATGGTGCTGCATGGGGTACATACCGGAATTATCGAGAAAATGCGTGTTGACCTGCTAAAAGATCCGTCGGTCTTGGTACTGATGCCCTCTGGCAGTAAAGGTGCCGGTTTTTCCGAAAAGTTTATTAAAGAAGCCAGTGAGCGCCCTGAATGTGAGTATATTATAGGGAGAACTCGTGATGTGGCATCGGAACTGCAGTTAGATTATAAAGGTAATCTGGTTACCGTGTCCCTTGAGGCTACCTCTCAATCCGATCCGCTTTTGTCCCGTAATGGGATTGTCAATTTTCCCAAGGTTTCAGGGCAGAATATCAGCATGGTGTTAAGCGATAGTGCTGCCAAAAAACTGGGGGTTAGTCTGCATGATGTAGTCGAGGCCAGTTTAGGACGCAGATTGAGCAGTGGCAGGTTTGAAAAGAGTCATTTTGAGATTGAGATTGTGGATATCCTCCCTGCTAAGGCCATAGGTCAGGATATGGGTTTTGTGTCGATGGATCTTCTGTTGGACATTCAGGATTTTCGTGATGGTTATAAAACTCCTATATTGGGAGGTGAGGGAGAGACTCCCCCTTTGGAGCGCTATTTTGAGTCTTTTCGTGCCTATGTGCATAATCTTGATGAAGTGGAGATTTTGGAGGCCTATTTTAAAGAGAAACAGGTGTTAGTTAAGACTCGTTCTAAGGATATCGCCAATATCCGCCATGTCGACAAAACTCTGTCTTCCATTGTCCTGGTAATTACCTTCTCATCGGCTTTAGGTTTCTTTGCCTTTATGTTCAGTACTGTTCATGCTACGGTACGGCGCAAGTGGAAAATGCTTGGTATGCTCCGACTTTTAGGTTTTTCAAAGATGAATATGCTGACTTTTCCCATAGTACAGTCCTTAATAACGGGAGTGCTCGGGGTGCTCCTGTCCTTCATTTTTTATTCTATTGTGGATGAGGCTATCGCCTTGCTCTTTGAGAGAAATATCAGGGGCTTTGATGTCTGTATCATTCATCCTCTTGATTTTATTCTGCTGTTTTTTGGAGTTCAGGGAATCGTAATTTTATCTTCTCTAAATGTGGCAGTGAAGGCCTCAAAAATCGATCCGTCAGTGGTCATCCGTGAAAACTGACAAAGCATTGCAAGGATTTCTCAACTATCAATGTAAAAGAAATCTCTTGCGGTGAATCTATCCTCCAAACTGCTTTCACAGATCCTGTTGAACGCAAAGGAGGCTCTAGTCTCAAACAGTAATGTCAAAGTTTGCTTGAAGTGTTTATGATGGATTGAATAACAGTAAATTATAGGCGGATTTTCTTTCGGAGAAGAACAACAGCAGCAGAATTAAGTAATGGCAGGAGGAACACCAATAGTTTTAACTTTTTGCCTAATGTTCATTTTTAACTATTAACAAGGGAACTTACATGAAATTTATAAGGAAAACGCTACTTTTATCTTTGGCACTTGGTCTGTTTACCCCCTATGTCTATGGCGATGATCTGTCTTCTTTCCTAAATCAGGCGCAGAATGTTTTAGAAGAGAAGAATATTGACATCAATAACCTCAAAAAAGAGGACCTTAAGAAACTTGATGTAAGCGATCTTAATAAACTCAAGGGCAACAGCACTCAAATTGAAACTTTAGTCAAACTGTGCTCTGGAAAGAATGCCGCCATGTGTGCTGCAGCCGGGGAATATTATCTTAAGCACAAGGAGAGTATTGACAAGGCCCTGGTCTATCTTGATAAAGCCTGTCAGTTCAAGAGTGGTGAAGTCTGTGCAAAAATTGCTGAATACTATTTAAAGGGTGAGAGCGGCATTCCTCAAAATTTAAGCAAGGCCAAAGAATATTATGAAAAAGCCTGCAGTCTTGGTATTGGTTCTAGTTGTGAGGGACTTAAAAGTTTATTGAAGTAAGTGTTTTTAACGCTCGCAAGCCCCTGTAAAATGGCTATAATTGACATGATGTGCACTGTTATGGAGGTAATGATACATGGATTTTCCTAAGTTTGGACTCGGCCACTTCGGCAAGTTTAAGTTTTTACTCGTGATAGTTTACCTCTATGTGCTGTATCTTCTGCTTTTAGGACTAATAGGTTCCACCAGTTCTGAGGCCTATGATCCTCCTGAGGTAACCTCCGCATCTACCGAAAAGGATAGAGCCGTGATTATGGCCGAAGGTGTCACCCATGCCATTGAACAGGAACTTGATGCTTTTTTTGGCTGGCTGCCAAACGATCTCCTCTTTGTTCCAAACATTATTGATAATGTCACCTCCTATCAGCGCGGCGTGATCTATGCTACCAGGCCGGCCTCGGATATTATCGCCAAGACCGTTTCGCGTTACGGAAAGAATGACACCATTGACAAGCGCCTTGTTGATGCTACCTCACGTGATTTTGCATACTCCGATGATGTGTGGGGATTCTGGTTCGTATATGACTGTGAATCAAAATATCGTGCCGGAATCAAAGAATGGCGCGAATGGGCAAAATCAGTGGGTACTACAGCCAAGAATGCCGGTATTTACAATGTCAAATCTGATGATGTCTACCTTATTTTAAAATACTGCAATTCCATGCTTGAATATGCTTTGGGCAATCTTAATAAAGATGATATTGGTCATTTTGAAAGTGACAATATCATTTATTTTGCCAAGGGCATCTGTGCCGTGGTGGAGAATGTGCTAAGAAGCATAGTAGCCTGTGATTACTCGGTAATGGAACGCGGGGGCAGGGAGAATATTGACGCTGCGCTTAAGCGTTTATCGATGATCCGTGAATTCAATCCCCTTTATGTGACCGCAGGCGGGGATGAGGTAGGGGATGCCATGCTGCCAAATCATGTGGCCGCTATGGCAAGACATGTGGATGTTACCGCCAATCGTATCAATGATATGATGCAAAGTATGGAAAAATAGTTCTTAACTATGGTTAAGACCAGAGTGTTTCGTTTTTTTGAAAATCTCATTCCTCCCTTTGAGAATGTGGATAGCATAGAAAGACCACGTTCTCTTATGGCTTTTATTCTGTTCTTCTCTAAGGGCATGGGATTTTTTTTATTTCTTATTGCAGTTTTAAATATCCTCATTGCTCTAGGAGAGGCTCTTTTCTTTGCCTGTCTTGGTTATATTGTAGACTGGACAGCCAGTACCCATCCTTTGAATTTTATTGATGAACATGGTCTTGGACTTTGCTTCATGCTCGCAGGGGCGGGGATTATTTTACCTTTAGCCACCATTCTACATTCTCTTCTCCTGCATCAGACGCTTTCAAGCAATTTTGCCATGCAGGTGCGCTATAAAATGCACTCTCTGGTCTTGGACAAGTCGCTCTCTTTTTTTAATGAGGAAATGGCTGGAAGTTTAGGCAATAAAGTAATGCAGACTTCTGTGGCTATGCGTACAGCCGTTATCAAACTTTTGGATGTTGTCATTCATCTTGCTGTCTATACCGCCACCATGGTAGCCATGCTCTTAGAATCAAGTTTTACCTTGTGCCTGCCTTTATGCATTTGGATTGTTTTCTATATTCTGACATTAAGCATCTTTATCCCGCGGTTACGGCAGAAAAGCGAGGTGCTCGCGACAGAACGCTCAACTCTTGTAGGTAAACTTGTAGACTGTTATACCAACATTCGGACAGTGAAGATTTTTGGAGGCTCCCGTTTTGAAAAACAGTACGCCAAAGAGTGCATGAATGAATATCGTAAAAGAGAATATGACTCCCTGCGGGTTCTTACGCTCTATGATGTTTGTGTACAGCTTTTGAATTATACCTTGCTGCTGTCACTTATCATGGTCTCTTTGTGGCTGTGGTCTAATTATATTGTGACTACCGGTGCCATTGCGGTGGCCGTGGCCATTGCGATTCGGGTCGTCAATATGTCACGCTGGGTGATGTGGGAAGCCGGAGCCATCTTTGAAAACCTGGGGATGATTTACGATGGTTTTACGACTTTAAGACAAAAGGAAGAGTCTAAGATTAGAAACGAAGGTGAAGAGAGTAAACCTTATGAATTTCTGTCGCGCATTGAATTTAGGAATGTGTCTTTTTCCTATGGAGGTCATGAGCCCTGTCTAAAAGATCTCAACCTGATCATCAAAAAAGGTCTTAAGATTGGCATTGTGGGACCGACCGGAGCCGGTAAATCTACGCTTATAAATCTGCTTTTGGGGCTCTATCGCCCAGATTGCGGTGAGATTTTAATTGATAATATCAGTATTGAGAGACTAGGAGAAAATCAACTGCGTTCACTATTCTCGGTGCTAAGCCAGGAGTTAGGCCTGCTGCATCGCTCGGTTTCGGAGAATATCACCTATGGACAGAATCGGCTCATGTCAGAGGAGGAATTAAGAGATTGCGCAAAGGACGCAGATGCGCTTTCTTTTATTGAGAATCTTTCGGATTATCGAGGTAACTGCGGTTTTGCTTCAATTGTCGGGGATAAGGGAGTTACGCTTTCAGGAGGACAGTGCCAGAAAATTACCTTGGCGCGGGTACTTGCCAAGAATGCCCCGATCCTCATCTTCGATGAACCGACCTCATCTCTTGATGCTCAGAGTGAGGATGTGATCCTCAAAGCTCTTTCTAGGCTCATGGAAGGACGTACCGTTTTGTGTATTGCCCATCGTTTAAATACCCTAAAGTCCATGGACTACATTATAGTGATGAATGAAGGAGAAATTGTCGAGCGCGGTTCACACGAAGAACTTATGATGCAGGGAGGACTCTACTCTAGGTTATGGACTCTAGAGAGCGATGGCTTTATAAGATAGCTCTTTATCAAAAGGCGCATATATGCATCTTTCTTTGCCATAGTCAGTGCTCGTTCAGGTTTTGACACTATTTTGTTGAATATTATCTACATTCCAGCAATTTCTGATATCCACAAATGTCAATTTAGACTCAAGATGGTAGAGAAACAAATCTTCATGTAATCTCATTTCTTTAAGATAAACAGCAGTGCTAAGCCTACTTCCATCCCTCCTTTCCTTGTAGATGATTACAGAGCAGATTTATTCAAGAACCTTTAGAGTGGCTAAAACATAGCCTATTTTCTTACTGTATTTCAGGCCGATTATAAAATATTTGACTTCTTAAAATATACGTTTATAATTATAAGTGGGCGTATATGGAGGTCGTCATGTATTCAGGAAAATCAATTGCTGTTGAACTGCCAAAAGCACTTAATGGCGGCAGACTTATTACGCTTAGCAACGGTTATGTT
>CACYBT010000155.1 GCA_902772715.1 uncultured Succinivibrio sp. | reverse complement strand
GGCGGAAAACCACGCCTTGTTGGAGGTTCTCCGGCAGCAAGACCGATCTCACGCTGAGCACGACCAAAACGTGTCACACTGTCCATCATCAAAAGTACGCTTTTACCCTGATCGCGAAAATATTCGGCAACCGAAGTTGCTGTATAAGCAGCCTTAAGACGTTCCATGGATGAGCGATCTGATGTTGAAATAACCAGAACAGTTTTTTTAAGGCCCTCAGGACCTAGATCATGCTCGATAAATTCTCGCACCTCACGACCACGCTCACCAATAAGTGCTAACACGCAGACTTCGGCGCTACAGCCTTTAATGATCTGTGACAGCAAAGTGGACTTACCACCACCTGCAGCAGCAAAAATACCTAAACGCTGCCCTTCACCACAAGTAAGCATAGCATCTAAAACTCTAAGACCAAGACTTATAGGTTTACTAATAAGTTTTCTGGTCATAGCAGCAGGAGGATCTGCATATACAGGATAAAACTGATGCGTATTAAGCGGCCCCTTGCCATCAGCAGGGTCGCCAATACCATTGATGACTCGCCCAAGCAACTCATCACCCACGGGTACAGAAAGAACATGTCCTGTAGGAATAACTTCAGTATGAAATGAGATCCCTTCAAGATCTCCAAGCGGTGTCAATAAGGCGGTATTTTTTGAAAATCCAACCACTTCAGCCTTAAGAACCCCGCTTTCTCCAGGGGTACGCAGCAAACAGAGTTCACCAACCTTAACCTCAGGTACAACGGCATGGATAATCGTACCCACAACCTGTTCCACACGTCCGCGCACCTCAACAGTGGAGACACTTTGCACAGCATCTTCTAAGATCTGTCCAATATATTCAAGTGCCACAACTATTTCCTCTTAATATGATTTTCAAGACTGTTCTTTAAAATATTTAACTGTGAATTAAGACTAGCCTCAACCACGCCCTGCTCCGTTTCGATAATGCAATCACCAGTATGCAGATTGGGATCGGACACAAGATTGATATAGCCACTTGGATTATCTCGACCTAAAAGATAATTCGCAAGAGTTGAATGCAGGATCTTTTCATCTGCCGAAGATACACGCATCACTACACTCTTACTGCCACGCACCGCATTTAGCCCCTGATGCACAACCTTTGTCACCAGTTCCTTCTCATCAAAAGAGCCAATAATTTTGTTAACAGCCTCCATCACTACCGTGACTAACTGTTTTTCAAGGTCTTCAATGGAATCCACCTGTCCCATAACCATATCCATCAGTTTTTCTGTATAGATACCTTTGCCCTCTTCGACGCCAACTTCATAGCCCTCATTGTAGCGTTTCTTATATAGTTCCTCAGCCTTTTCTCCCGCTTCTACAGCAGACTCATGAACTTTTTTTAAAAGTTCGTTTGCCTGCGACAAACGTGCAAATTCATTTGCTTTGATAACCTTGCTGCCTGGCTTTGGACTCCAGTCTTTTTGATTTTTTAACTGAAAATATTCTGCCATTTTCTATCTATCTCCAAAGACAGTACCTTAATTGTACACTTATAAATCTGCTCAAATTCGCTGTCAGAAAGTGAAATCGGGAGTGTTTTACGAAAATAATTGTAATGGTGACTACATTTTTCATCTGCTCTATCAAGAAGAGTCTCTACCACAAGTGTACCTGCCTTTTTCAGACATTCAGTCTTATTCTCAAAAAAGGAAATTATATGTTCACGAAGTTCACTTGGTAGATAAAGACTTCCGCGCTCTAATGCAAAACGGTAACCAGACTCACCTAGAATATCAATGAAGGACAACACATACTGCTTTCTCACTTCATTTTTTACGATATTCGTACTCACAACACAGCAGATGAGTTTTTCAAGATTACATCTCTCCTCATCCGTTAACAGAAAGAAACGATTAAAGGGATTTTCAAAGTCAAAGTACAGTGATTTTGCCGACATGAAACGACGTCTGAGACCGCCCTTCTCCATAATCATTGCTTCAAGTGGTGTATTAGCAATTACCGAGGGAAGACTAAACCCATTACTGCTTGTTTCATCAACAATTCTTTTTAAAAGTTCGCGTTTTTCAGTAAGCAGATGTAATACAAAATCTCTGTTCATGGCCATGTCTAATATCCACAATTAGGATTCTTTTTCTTCCTTTTGAGTCTTGACAAAAGAGAATGAAACAACTTTGCGCTTATACATAACCAAAAGAATTAGTAAGGACAAGACAACTCCACCTAAAAAACCCAAACCAGCCAAAACTTCACTACGCAAATACCATGGAATTGTTTTCAAAGCAGGAGGGAGGATCTTTTCACGATAATCCTCAAGCATAACATTGACTCTTTCTCTAGTAAGCCCAGGTACAGCCTTAGCTGTCGTTTCACGTATCTCACCCACCATATTTACCACAGGTGAAGTTGGGGTATGGCGAATAAAAACCGCAGCCGAAGGAGGTGTAGTAATGCCAGATGCTTGTTCGTGTTGAACCAAAGTAACATGCACTCTTGAGTCCAAAACTCCATCAATTTTAGAAAAGGTGTCAGACAGTTCTTGAGATAAAGCATAAGCAAAGCGAGCCTGTTCTTCTAACTGTGATGAAATCATGCCATCACCAGAAAAAACCGTACCAAGACTCTTATAATCAGTTCTAGGCAGTGAATTCTCCCTAATGATATCTAAAGCCCTCACCATATCCTCAGTTTCTACTGCAACGTAATACAATCCCTTTCCTTCACTAACCTTTTCTGCCTGTACTCCGCGACGCAACAGTGCAGATAACATTTCATTAGCATCTTTTTCAGAGATGTTAGCGTAAAGGCTTTCCTTACATCCTACCAAAAGCAGCGAGGAAAAAACGGCAAGTAAAAGGCAAAAATATTTCATAGACTTTTCTTAAAAATATAAATTAACAGCAATCAGCCAATACAACGGATATATACCATGGATTCAGACAAACACATTTCCAACACTAATTATCTGAAAAAATAAAAAACTTATCAAGAAAAAACGCCTTTATTACAGAAACATTGTTAATTCATCTCAAAAATTAAAAAAATGAAGAGGTACTTTGTTACAGTTCTAAATGAACATTTTACGATATCTTCATGTGTTTAAAGTGTTTTAATATTTCAACATGACTAGCACCTCGGTAGCATACATAGCGGCTGTCAATTTTTCCTTGCACCACATTTGACAGTAGAAGGAGATGAATTTGAGCCTCGTGAATATGGAACATTTTTATGCCCATTAAAAGTTAGAATAGAGAAAAATTTAGAGTGTAATCCACAGCACTGCTCTTCCTTGATACAGCAAGGAAGAGAACACCTGCATCGACAAAACACCTTAATACCCATCTTTCAGACCTATTTTACTAAAAAAACAGTCAGAATTAGCGTAGATAAGTCAGATTTCAGGCGACAACACGATCGGCGGAATATCACAAAATCAATTTTGTGAAAACTTACGCTATCAACTAAATTTCCTTATCCT
>CACYBT010000154.1 GCA_902772715.1 uncultured Succinivibrio sp. | reverse complement strand
TTCCTTCCTGTTACTGAATAAAACCGATGCCATTGATGCAGTCGGAATATTCAAGGGCGTTCTCTGTCCTTCCATAAAGACAGTAACTGCTCGTGATGAGGAAAATCAGGTATTGATGAACCTTCTGACCATTAGAGAACAGCTCATAAAACAGAATACGCAGTGTACAAACGCGCAAAGAGCCATGCTTTATGAATATAGGTGCTAGAAGAGCCCATGAATAAAGAAAGACTAAAGATTACTACACTTACACTGTTACAGGGGACTGCAACATGAACATAAGAAGTGAAAACATAAAGACAGGTTAAAGCAAATACCCCATAGGCTCCAGATTTAACCACTATAATCCAAAGAAAGCGCCAGTCACCTAATAAGGTTTCTGAAAAATAAAGACCAAAGGACATTCTTTTGAACTAGTATAAAAGGCAACACTTGCAGGAGCATTGCAAATCCTGAGAGCTAACACAAAATTTGATAATAATTAGTCTTGCCTGAATTGGAGGACTTAGGGACTTTAACCCATTAGACTGCGCACATATGCTGAGCACACTAAAAAAACTGCAATCAAGCAGTTTTTTTTTTAATATTTAATCAAACTCTAAGCGTCTTTAAAACTACATAAGTCCTAATAACTTAGGTAGAAACACTGTAAGTTCTGGGAAAATCACGATGACAGCTAGTGCTAAGAGCGCAGCTCCTACGAAAGGTAGCGAGGCTTTGCTGATCTCTTCCATACTGATCCCGCTGATATTAGCCCCCATATACAGATTAACTGCTACCGGTGGAGTCACCTGACCTATAGCCAAATTCACGGTCATCATCACTCCAAACCACACCGGATCCCAGTTAAAATGTGTCATAATTGGCATTAAAAAAGGCAGAATCACATAGAAGATAGAAATTGCATCCAAAATCATTCCCGCAAATAACAGAATGAGATTAATCGAAAGCAGAATCAGCATCTCAGTATCTGAGATGGAAAGTAACAGATCCGCACCTTTCTCCACAAGACCTACAGTAGATGCCACCCAGGAGAAGAGTCCGGCGCAGGTCACCACCAGCATTACCACAGCTGTTGCACGAAGTGAGCCACTGAATATTTCAAAAACAACTTTAATGCTGTTGATAGTGCGATAGACGAAAATCCCAACCAGAAAGCCGTAGATCACAGCCACAGCCGCTGCTTCAGTCGGTGAAAAGACACCCCCATAGATCCCTCCTAGGATTATGACTGGAGCCATTAGGCCAAAAAAGGCTTCCCGAAACGCCTTATATAGCGAGACTTCCGCTTTGTGTCCGTGATAACCACGGATCTTTGAAATAATCAACACAGCAATGAGAATAAAAAGTGCTACAACAATTCCAGGAATAAAACCTGCGGCAAACAGAGCCGGAACCGAGACATCCGCAATACCCCCATAGATAATAAAGGCAATGGAAGGCGGGATCACAATGGCAAGTCCTGAGGTCACCGAGACGGTCGCAGCAGAAAACGGCCTATCATATCCTGCTTTCACCATACCAGGAATGAGAATAAGCCCTAAGGCTGCGACAGTAGCGGGTCCTGAGCCGCTGACAGCCCCCCCAGAAAGTAGCGACCAGCACCGTAACCACAGCAAGTCCGCCGGTCAGAGAACCAATCAGCACCTCCATAAAAGCAATGATACGTGCCGCAATACCGGCTTTTTCCATGGTATAACCGGCAATGATAAAAAAAGGAATAGCCAAAAGAGGGAATTTAGCAATACCGGCAAAAAAGTTGTATGAAAGCATGGCTGTACCAAGATCCCACTGCCAGAGCACAAAAAGAGCAGGAAAAGCGAGTGCTACCGCAATTGGAACTCTAATGAGAAGAGCCAGTAAAAACAGTCCCATGAGCCACAAAGCGGGATCATTAAAGATAGCAGGCATTATTCACTCTCCTTAATGTTTTTTTTAAGAGTGTTTGTTGTCCCAAAACAGGCTCGCTGCAGGATCCTAAAGACTATAAGCAGTGAGAGCAGAGGTACTGACACCGTATACCACCACTGAGGAATACCTAATGATTCAGATATAGCCTCAAGTTCCATCTCATCTATAACCTCAAGATAACCAAAATAGCTTAAGGTAATAAAGAAAATCAGGCAGATAAGTACACTTACAACGTTACAGAACTTCTTAAGTCTTGCGGACAGCTGGTTATAAAACACATTCATGCTTAAATGCTCACTGTCACGAAATACGGCCGAAGTACCGAGCATTACTGCCCATACAAAAAGGTTTACGGTCATTTCCTCAGTCCAGGCAAAGGAGAAATTGGTGCAGTACCGTACGATTACGTTGGTAAAGGCGATGAGCGACATCACGCTTAAGAGCAGCGCACCGATGGTCTCCTCGGCATATTTATTAAGAAATCCTAATATACTCATGAAATTTAAATACGGCTATAAGACTGTAAAATTGGAAAAGCCAGGGTAAACCTGGCTTTATGATGACTATCTGACGCTTTCCATGTCCTTTTGGGCTGCATTCATTAAATCCTGCCCTAACTTCTGACTCCAGTCTTCACGAACCTTGGCCGTGGCGTCATAAAAAACCTTGATCATTTGTGGAGTAAACTTCTCAACCTGCATGCCGTGAGCCTCTAACTCCTTATATGGATCTTCAAAAGGGAGAGTCTTGTTAATACTCTTTAAAAAAGCTAGTGATGAACCGTCATCCATGCCCATACGGGATAAGGCTTTGCCGTATTTCTCCATTTCATGGGCGCACTCGACCAAAAGCTCCTGATCTTCCTTTGAAAAGTCGTCATAAATTTTCTTGTTTGCACACAATAAAAGCGGATCAATAATATAGTGCCAGTCGGTATAGTATTTGTGATAATCCCAGATGCGCAGGTTAATATTAATGCCGTTAGTTGGATTTTCCTGACCGTCAACGAGCCCCTGCTGGAAACCAGTCGTAGCCTCTGACCAGTTCATGTTGACAGGATTGGCCCCCAAGGCCTTGAAAGTATCGATAAAAATTGGCGAGCCCACCACACGGATCTTAAGTCCCTGCATATCCTCAGGCGTTTTTATAGGACCTTTGGAGGTAGTTAATTCACGGAAACCATTTTCACCAAAGCCTAGGAACTTCACCCCTTGCTTCTCCACGGCATCAATCATCATCTTGCCGGACTTGCCACTTAAAATAGCATCCATAGCCTTAAAACGATTTGGCTCACTGGCAATCATGAACGGCATAGCCGGCAGATTTAGCTCTTTAATCTGTGGTGACCAGTTAATGGTTGAGGATAGCGAAAAATCAATGGCACCATTACGCAGCAGCATAAATTCAGAGGTCTGCTTACCACTCATCAGCTGCGCTGCAGGATAAACTTTTATATTGATCCGCCCCTGACTTTTCTCTTTGACAAGTTCAGCAAAATATTCTGCAGTCATTGCCCAGCCTGAAGAAGGTCCAGGAACCACACTTAATCGATATTCCTTTTTGTACTCGGCAGCATTTAACAGCAGCGGCACGCACATGCAGGCCATACCGACAAATTTTGAAATTCTCTTGAAATTGAATTGCATAACAGTACCTAATATTAGTTTAATGTTGTTTCACAAACGTGAACCTCATGTCAATTTTAACCATAATTTCGCAGAAAATGTACAAAAATAAGCAATCGCACCAAAATACATCATTTTAAAGGCACTGTCAGATAAGCTTGCTCTAACATCATATATGATCTGCCCTTCTATAAGAATTTTCCCCAGAAGAAGCAAAAAAATTGCAAGACACTTTAGGATCCATTGCGTTCTGAATCACGAGAGCTGACTTGATACTGCGGAGATTGGAATCAACATCATAAAAAGAAAGTGTCTAATCGGGATAATTCTAGATACAATAGCATTAAACCTTGAGCCAAAGCATGGAATAAGGCTTATAACCATGACTCCACACTATCAAGTAGCAAAAAAAACGAGTGTAGACTTAGAGAAAAAAATCGAT
>CACYBT010000153.1 GCA_902772715.1 uncultured Succinivibrio sp. | reverse complement strand
GGGATTTAAAAAAGGATATGAACAGTAACATAACATATGTTTAAAGCTGAGTTGTAAAAAAAGTGATGAGTGTAGAATTTTCAGATATAATAAAACATTTGTATGCACTAACATAATGATGTTGGTAACCAATTTATAGCTGTTTAAGGCTAAGTTTTGTATTTATAACCTTGGTTTTGAGCATAAGTTTGCATTGAGAGTTTATATAAACGGTGTTATTTGATGCAACTGATCCGTTATCTGTCTGAATTTAAAGGTACGTCTACAGGTCTGGCGATTGCCATTGGCAATTTTGACGGTCTGCATCTTGGTCATCAGGCTGTTATTGCTTGTATGAAAGCCAAAGCCAAACAATTTAATCTTACCTCAGCAGTGATGATTTTTGAGCCGCAACCTCTAGAATATTTTTCCAAAGATAAATCTCCGGCACGGATATATTCGCTTAGAGATAAACTGCAGGCATTGGAAGTGGCTGGTGTGAAACTGGTTTTCTGCATGCGATTTGATGCTGAGTTTGCCAATATGTCTGCCGAGAGTTATGTTCTTGATCTGTTGCATGCTAAATTAGGTGTGAAAAGCGTAACTGTAGGAACTCTTTTTACTTTTGGTAAAGGTGGAAAATATACCATTGATGACTTGCGTGCAATTGGCAGTGGTGTCGGTATGGAGGCCAGTGCTATTGAAGGTGTGATGCAGCATGGGAAAAGGATCTCAAGTACTGCGATTCGAGAAATGCTAAAGCAGGGAGATCTTAATGGCGCCAAAGAGGCATTAGGACGTGATTATTCCATGTCAGGTCTAGTGGTGCATGGGAATGGTATTGGTAGAAATCTAGGATTTCCGACTGCCAATGTCAATGTCAATCGCAGAGTGAGCCCACTTAGGGGGGTATATGCTGTTAAGATACTCTCAGCCTATGGTATCTTTGATGGTATGGCCAATGTTGGGGTGAGGCCAACGGTTACGAACCATGGTAACAAGGTTATTCTTGAAGTGCATATTTTTGATTTCAAACATAGTTTATACGGCGAAAGCATTCGTGTTTTCTTTATTAGTAAAATACGGGATGAAAAGAAATTTAATAATATTGATGAGCTTAGGCTGCAGCTTATGCAGGATGTAAAGAGTGCAGAGGTCATGCTTAAGGATCATCATTTTGAACATCTAGTTAAATGGTAGATATACAAATGGCAGATTATAAAAATACTTTAAACCTTCCAAATACTGAATTTCCTATGCGTGGTAATCTTGCCGCAAGAGAGCCTCAGATGCTTGCAGATTGGGAAAAACGTTGTCTGTACAAAAAAATCCGTACTGCAAGAGCCGGTGCTAATAAATTTGTGCTCCATGATGGTCCTCCATATGCAAATGGTAACATTCATATAGGTCATTCCATTAACAAGGTGTTAAAGGATATTATTTTAAAGTCCAAAACATTAAGCGGTTATGATTCTCCCTATATTCCAGGCTGGGACTGCCATGGTTTGCCAATAGAAGTTAAAGTGGAAAGTCTTGTCGGTAAGCCTGGTGCAAAGATTGATGCCGCCGCTTTCCGTGAAGAGTGCCGTAAATATGCTCAATCTCAGGTGGAAGGACAGAAAAAGGACTTTAAGCGTCTGGGTGTATTAGGCGATTGGGATAATCCTTACCTTACCATGAATTTTAAAACAGAGGCTGATACATTAAGAGCCTTGGGTAAGGTTATAGCCAACGGCCATTTTGTTAGAGGCTTAAAACCTGTCTATTGGTGTATGGACTGTCAGTCGGCTCTGGCCGAGGCTGAGGTTGAATATGCAGATGTAACCTCCGATTCCATCTATGTGCGTTTTAGGGCCAAGGATGAACAGAAGATCCTTGAGCTCTTTAAGGCTAAAGATTGTGGTGAAGGCCCTGTATCCTGCGTTATCTGGACCACTACTCCTTGGACTTTGCCTGCAAATAAGGCTATTTGTTTGAATGAGCAGTTTAAGTATGCTCTAGTTTTGGTGGAAACTTCGCAAGGTAAAGAGTGCTTTATCATGGCCGAAGATCTGATTGAAACCGTTATGCAGGAGTGCGGTATTACTGAATATCAGAAGATAGGTGAGTCAGTTTCCGGTAAGGCTTTAGAATACAGTAACTTTATACACCCATTCTTGGATCAAGAAAGCATGGTGGTTTTAGGCAGTCATGTTACTTTAGATGCTGGTACGGGATGTGTGCATACAGCCGGTGGTCATGGTCTTGATGACTACAATGTTTGCACCAAATACGGTATTGAGATCTACAATCCGGTGGGACCTGACGGTTGCTTTTTAGAGAACGTAGAATATTTTAGTGGACTTAATGTACTTAAGGCTAATCCTAAGGTAATTGAGGTCCTTGTTACTAAAGGTGCTCTGGTTAAATCAAAGAAAATTACCCATAGTTATCCGCATTGCTGGCGTCATAAAACTCCTGTTATTTTCCGCGCCACTCCTCAGTGGTTTATCTCTATGGATGAAAAAGGTCTTAGAAAAATGGCTCTTGATGCCATACCTCAGGTAAAGTGGATCCCATCTTGGGGACAGAATCGTATTGAGGCAATGGTAAGACAGCGTACAGACTGGTGTATTTCTCGTCAGCGTACCTGGGGTATGCCATGTGCAGTACTGATTAACAACGAAACCAACGAAATTCATCCTCGTACCCCTGAACTTATAGAAAAGGTGGCCAAGGCTGTAGAAGAAAAGGGAATTCAGGCATGGTGGGATATGAGCGTAGAAGAGCTCATTGGTAAGGAGGAAGCTCCTTTATATCACAAAGATCCGAATACTCTAGACGTGTGGTTTGATTCTGGTTCTACACATTTTACTGTAGTAGATAAGCGTGAAGAGTACGCAGGAGCCTCCTCTGATTTGTATCTTGAAGGCTCAGATCAGCATCGCGGCTGGTTTATGTCCTCTCTGATGCTGTCACTTGCAGTCAAGGGTAAGGCTCCATATCGTCAGGTTTTAACCCATGGCTTTACTGTAGATGGTCAGGGACGCAAGATGTCCAAGTCGTTGGGAAATGTGATTGCACCTCAGGAAGTGATTGATAAATTAGGTGCTGATGTGCTGCGTCTGTGGATTGCCTCCAATGATTATACGGGTGATATGGCGGTTTCACATGAAATTTTCAAACGTTCCTCTGATGCCTATCGCCGTGTCAGAAATACTGTGCGTTTTCTTTTAGCCAACCTTAACGGCTTTAATCCTAAAGAGGATATGATTCCATTTGATTCCATGGTGGAACTTGATAAATGGGCGGTTTCTCTTACTGCCAAAACGCAAGAAGAGATTATTGCCTGCTATGATAATTATGATTTTCATAAAGTGGTGCAGATTTTAATGAATTTCTGTTCAATTGAAATGGGTTCCTTCTATCTTGATATCATCAAGGATCGTCAGTATACCGCCAAGGCTCAGAGCCATGCCCGCCGTTCATGCCAGAGTGCACTCTATCATATTGCAGAAGCCTTAGTGCGCTGGATGGCTCCAATTATGTCCTTTACCGCCCAGGAAGCATGGCAGGCATTACCTGGCGAGCATGAAGAATTTGTCTTTACTGCAACCTGGTATCAGGAGCTAAAGAAACTTGATGAGTCATCTGACTTTAATTCTGCATACTGGCAGCGGATCCTCTCTTTTAGAAACGAAGCCAATAAGGCTATTGAAACGGCACGTAATCAGGGAATTATTGGAGGAAGCCTTGAGGCTGAACTTGATATTTATACTCAAAATTCACTCTTTAAGGATTTGAAGATGCTTGATAATGAGTTAGTCTTTATTCTTATTACCTCAAAAGCCAATCTTATTGAGGGACAGTGTGATGCACCTCTTTTCAAATCTGAAGTTTTAGACTGTGCTTTTAATGTCAGAAAATCTAGTGCCAAAAAGTGTGAACGCTGCTGGCATTATGAGGATAAGGTGGACTTTGACAGCAATTATCCTGGTCTGTGTCCTCGTTGTGTGGAAAATATTAAAAACGACGGTGAAAAACGACGCTTTGCATAGGTGATAAGTGACTATGAAACAAGGCGAAACTGGCCTAGTGTATTTATGGGTGTCCGTAATTATTGTGATCCTAGATCAGATAAGCAAATACATTATAGGTACACTCATAGATGTAAATACTGTAGGCTATAAAATCACCCCTTTTTTCAGTCTAGTGCATGTTTGGAACGAGGGGGCAGCCTTCAGTTTACTTGCTGACAGCGGAGGCTGGCAGCAGGTTTTTTTTATTACTGTGGCTATTGTTATCTGTATAATTCTTACTATTTTCCTGAAAAAAAGTCCGCGTGCTCATAAATGGAACAATTTTGCTATAGCCTTGGTAATTGGCGGAGCTGTTGGTAATCTTATAGACAGAGTTTTTTTTGAGCATGTAGTGGATTTTCTGCTTTTTTACGTGCGAACGGAAACATTTTCATACTATTATCCTGCCTTTAATGTGGCGGATATCTGCGTATGTATGGGGGCTGCGCTGTTGATACTGATTAGTTTATTTAAAAAAGATGAAGAACATGCTGATGATGAAAAGTGAAGGATAACTATGGGATTTGTTGTCAGACTGGCTAAATCAAGAGGTATGTGTGCCGGAGTGGAACGTGCCATCAGTACGGTCCTTAAAGTCATTGAGCGTTATCATGGTGAAAAAATCTATGTATTGCATGAGGTGGTACATAATAAACATGTCGTGGCGGATCTTTCTTCGGCCGGTGCCGTGTTTGTGGAAGATCTAAATGATGTTCCTCAGGGGGCAGTGCTGATTTTTTCCGCTCATGGGGTGGGGGTAGATACGGTTCATGCTGCCAAAGAAAAAAATTTGCGCATTATTGACGCTACCTGCCCTGTGGTTACTGCAATTCATCATAAGGTCAACAAAGCCTCTAGGGCTAATCAAGAAGTTGTGGTTATTGGTCATAAGGGACATCAGGAAGTAGTGGGTACCATTGGACAGTATGAAGGCAATCTAGAGAATATTAAGGTTATTCTTAAGGAAGAAGAAGTCAATTCTCTTATCCTTAAAAATGAGGAAAGTGCCTGTTTTACCACTCAGACTACATTGAGCGTTGAGGAAACAAGAAATACCGTCTTAGCTCTGAAAAAGAAATATCCAAAAATCAAAGGTCCTAAGGCTGATGATACCTGTAGAGCAACACAGGTAAGACAACAGGCAATTATTGAACTTTCAAAACTGTGTGATCTTATTCTCATCGCCGGTTCGTCCAATTCTTCAAATTCCAACCGTCTGCGAGAAATAGCCATAAAACACGGAACACCGGCCTATCTTGTGGATGATGAGAGTGAGATTAGCGAAGAGTGGATAAAAGGCAAAAGAATAGTAGGCTTAAGTGCCGGAGCCTCTGCCCCACAGTATGTGGTTGATGATATTATTGCTTTTCTCAAGCAAAAAGGAGCCACTGAGATTATTGAAACTGGCACGGAACTTCAGGAGCGCAGTTTCCCTTTACCAAACATCTAATTTTTTTCTGTAAATTTTAGGAGCGAATATATTATGAAAGACAGTACTCTTTGTATTCATGCCGGGTATAAACCAAAAAATGGTGAAGGCGGACAGATGCCAATTATTCAGAGTACCACTTTTCGTTATGATACTACTCAGGATATTGCCGATCTTTTCGATCTTAAGAGCTCAGGTTATTTTTATTCAAGACTGGGTAATCCTACCTGTGGTTTTGTGGAAGAACGTCTGGCTAAGTTAGAAGGCGGAGTTGGCGCTATGCTGACTTCATCAGGTCAGGCTGCAAGTTTCTGTACAGTACTTACTATTGCTAAAGCCGGTGATCATATCCTTTGCTCTTCTTCAGTGTATGGCGGTACCTTTAATCTGTTTGCTGTAACCTTCAAGAGAATGGGAATTGAAGTAGAGTTCTTTGATCAAAAGGATAGTAATGACAAGATTGAGGCTAAAATAAGGGATAATACCAAGGCTATTTTTGGTGAAACTATTGCCAATCCAGCCCTTACTGTTTTTGATATTGAGCGTTTTGCCCAGATTGCTCATCGTCACAATATTCCTCTGGTGATTGATAATACTTTTGCCACCCCAGTACTCTGTAAGCCTATTAGTTTTGGGGCTGATATTGTGATTCACTCCACTACCAAATATCTTGATGGTCATGCGGTACAGGTTGGCGGAGCTATTATTGACAGCGGAAATTTTGATTGGGCTAAATCGGGTAAATTTCCAGAATTTACTGAGCCAGATGATTCTTATCATGGTTTAATTTATAGTGAGACTTTTGGCAAGGCTGCCTTTATTGTGAAGGCTAGAGTCCAGATCATGCGTGATATCGGTATCTGTCAGAGTCCGCAGGCTGCTTTTTATATCAATCTTGGACTGCAGACCCTGCCATTGCGTATAAGGCAGCATTCTGAAAATGCCATGAAGGTTGCTTCCTATTTAAGCACTCATCCTAAGGTTGAAAAGGTGATCTACCCGGGACTTAAGGATGATGAGTGCTATGAACTTGGAAAAAAATATCTTAAGGATGGGTTGTGTTCAGGGGTAATGTCGGTGATCCTCAAGGGAGGAAGAAGTGCCGGTGCAAGTTTCATCGATCATGTAAAACTGGCTTCACCAGAAGTCCATGTCGCAGATATTAAGACCTGTTTGCTGCATCCTGCCACCGCAACTCACAGACAGTTGAATGATGAGCAGTTATTAGCCTGCGGCATTACGCCAGGTTTAGTAAGACTCTCCGTCGGTCTTGAAGATCTTGATGATATTCTTGAAGATTTAAAACAGGCTTTAGATGCTGTTTAATGCCAAAAGGGGAGTTGATCTCCCTTTTTTTACTGCGACACTTATTGGTCGTGCGGATATTCAGGTGGGGTTAAGTATTATCCAAACCCCATTGCTATTATCATTTATCCTGGCACAGAGTTTTATCTTTTGCAGGGATGTGTAGCCTTTCATAAAAACTGCATGGACAAGCATGCAGGATGGTAACCTTAAGTTGATCACGGCTTTTAGGTGATTTATCGTTTTGTCAGTTTAAGCCGTAGAAAGGTTGGCAGAAATTCCTTTAAATAGCCTCTAATTTTATCTGCATTCAGTTTTAAATTCTCGTTTAGTTTATCCTGCTGTACTTTTTCATAGATTACTTGAGAGAGTTGAGAAAGCGGCAGCGTTTCTGGATTATCCTGTGTCAAGGCGTAGAGTGCCCTAAGGATACAGCGTCCAGGCTCATCTATATAAATACCACTGCCGGTGACAGGAGAGGCAAGGATATCAGTTGTGGTCCTGTTTAACAGAAATTCGTTTAACGGTATGGTTCTCTTTTGTATCTTTGCCACCTGTTCTTGATGAAGCGTAAAATCTAGACTTCCTTTGTGAATAAGAACGGTGATAGCTTCAAGCAGAATCTCAAAACTCATGTGGTGGTGAAGAGCTTCGTAGAGTTCACCGATACTGATAATTTTATGCTCAGACAGCATGTCTAAAAGAGGCAGATATATGTTTTTTTCAAGATCATGGATCCCGTTAGGAGCACGCAACATAAGATCGATATAGTGCCTAGGATAAAGGAGGATCACCTTAAATTCAAATAGTCTAGACCTGCGTACTGGCTCCAAAAGTGTTTTCAATTCACGTACATATAGATCGTCACGTAAGTGGGTATTCAAAAAGAAATCCTTAAGATTCTCTCTAAAAGCAAGATCCTGCATATTGGCAAGAGTCTCGCGCTGTTCTTCAGTAAAGTTAAAGTTGTCGAGACTATCAATAAAAGAGGCATGTCCGGCAAACGTAAGCGAGGCCTTAGCCATTGCTTTTTGAACTTTGTCAAAATAGGTCAGATGCCAGGGTTTGTTAAAGAACTCATGGGCTAAATAATGATAATCTTCATTGCAGAAGGAATTAAATTGAATTTTAGAGAGTGGATTCTGTTTTATAAAAAGAGGTTTATCCTGTTCTATATAGCGGTGCATGGCTGAAAGTGAGTCGGCAATGCGCTCCCTAACCGTGAGGTGCTCATCTAAGGATGCATAGTGCTGATACAGCAGATGGCGTACAGGAGAGAAACTTGACATGCCAAAAGCGGTATTATAGGAAATATAGACGATCCCGCGCCGCTTTAACTTAGTTTTAAGAAATTCTACAATCTCCTGGCGATTTTGTTCAGTAACCCAGGACCAGACTCCATGGAGCACAATATAATCAAAATTTGGAAGTGAGTCGGCGCGATTGACAAGCTCTAAAAAGGATTCAGAGAAAATCCTGGCTCCATTATGGCTTATCTTCGCCATGGTATCAGCAAATTTAGCCTGACGAAGATTAAAGTCATTACCGTACCAAGTGGTCATTGGATTGGCGGCGGCATTAACATTAAGTGTAATTCCTTCGCCAAAACCAAGTTCCATGGCAGTGGTTTGCTGTGACAGAAAATCTGGAGCATCAAATCCCATGCGTATTAAGGAGAATCCTAAACGCAAGGGATTGAGATTGGGGTAGTAGTTAAAAGGGTAATCTACATCTGTAACATAGTTTGGTGTGCTGTGGTCTTCCATTACAGACAAGGACTACTCCATCTTTTCGAGTTCTTTTAACTGCTGTTCTACTTTCTCCAACTGAGTCTCATTTAGCTGTAACTGAGCGCGTGCTCCTTCAATAATTTTAGCCGGAGCCTTGGATACAAAGGCCTCATTATGCAGCTTTGCTTCTGCAGAGCGGATATTAGCCTTGATTTTCTCCATCATGGCTGTAAGACGTTTAATTTCATCTTCTTTGTTGATGAAATCCTTCATGGCCACAAGAACTTCAGCACTTCTTAAAGGCTTGGAGGCACACATTGGCAGTTCAGTGCCGGCCTTGACAAAGTTAACGCTCTCAATATTGGTTAGGTTCTTTACAAAAGAGAAATTCTTTCTTATGCATTCTTCTTCAAGGTCACTGGCACCTCTAAAGATAGGGGCAATCACAGTAGAAGGCACAATCTTCATTTCGGCACGTAAATTACGTACTACAGTTACAAATTCCTTAATAAAGTTAATTTCTTCTTCGGCCTTGATATCCTTTTCCCATTCAGATGCCTGTGGATAAGCAGCATTGATGATAGTCCCACTATCATTCATTTTTCCGATAATTGGAGCAGTCTTCTGCCAGATCGTCTCGGTGAGGAATGGCATGACTGGGTGAGCCATACGCATGATGGCCTCTAAGACCTCAACCAGTGTATAGGAGGTTGCGGCTTTTTTGGCATTAGATACATTCTCAGAATTTAATATAGCTTTGGTAAACTCAAGGTACCAGTCACAATATTCATTCCAGATGAAATCGTAGATATAGTTTGCCACCTGATCAAATCGGTAGGATTGAATTGAAGACGTGACATTTTCGATACTCTCTTTTAATTTTGACAGAATATATCGATCCGCAAGACTTAAATTGTCGCGCAAAGGCTTTGCAAGAGTTATTTCGCCAGTATTCATAAGGACGAAACGGGAGGCATTCCAGATCTTGTTACAGAAATTGCGGTAACCTTCAAGCCGCTTCATATCCCAGTTGATGTCGCGCCCGTTAGAGGCCAGGGCACAGAGGGTAAAACGCAAAGCATCAGTACCATGGGCATTGATTCCGCTAGGGAACTGTTTTGCGGTTCTCTTTTTGATTTTTTCTGCCATCTGAGGCTGCATCATATTGGCAGTCCGCTTGCTGATAAGGCTGTCTTTATCAATACCGTCAATCATGTCCAAAGGATCAAGCACATTACCCTTTGATTTTGACATCTTGTTACCTTCTTCATCACGGATAAGACCGGTAACGTAAACAGTCTTAAACGGAACCTGCGGGGTACCGTCTGGATTTTTCATAAAATGCATGGTCATCATGATCATGCGGGCAACCCAGAAGAAAATAATGTCAAAACCGGTGACTAGAATTGAAGTAGGATGGAACATCTTTAATTCTACGGTGTCATCTGGCCATCCTAGAGTTGAAAAAGTCCATAATGATGATGAAAACCACGTATCAAGCACATCAGGATCACGTTCTAATTTGACGCTTCTATCAAGATGGTACTTGCTGTAGACCTCATCTTCGTTATGCGCAACATAGATATTGCCTTTCTCGTCGTACCAGGCAGGGATGCGATGTCCCCACCATAACTGTCTTGAAATACACCAGTCCTGCAGATCATTCATCCATGCGTAGTACATGTTGGCATAGGAGGCTGGCACAAAACGAATGCGCCCATCCTTAACTGCTTCTAAAGCCGGTTTGCCTAAAACACTAGCACGTACATACCACTGGTCGGTAAGCATAGGTTCAATCGGTACCCCGCCACGATCTCCAAAAGGCTGTGATAACTGATGATCCTCAATCCGATCTAAAAGACCATTAGCCTTCAGATCCTCAACCATGCGATCTCGTGCGGCAAAACGTTCAAGTCCGCGATAGGCCTCAGGAATATAGCCACTGATTTTATCTGTGATTTCGCCGTTGGTATCAAAGACTTCAGCCTCATCTCGAATTCTTGCATCTTCAGTAAGAATATTGAGCATTGGCAGCTGGTGTCTTTTACCTACAGCATAGTCGTTGAAATCGTGAGCCGGTGTAATCTTGACACAACCGGTACCCGTTTCCATATCTGCGTGAATATCGGCAACAACAGGAATTCTTCTGCCGACAAGAGGCAGAATAACTTCTTTGCCGATGACGTCTTTATAACGCGGATCCTGAGGATTGACGGCTACAGCTGCATCACCTAACAGTGTTTCGGGGCGGGTGGTGGCTACTAGTACATAATCTTTGCCATCAGCAGTTTTTATCCCATCGGCAAGCATATATTTGATGTACCACATAAAGCCTTTTACATCACGGTTTTCTACTTCGAGATCAGATATGGCAGTTCGCAGCTTAGGGTCCCAGTTAACCAGTCTTTTGCCACGATAGATAAGATCTTCATCATATAATTTTACAAAGACCTCTAACACTGCGCGTGACAGTCCTTCGTCCATGGTAAAACGTTCCCGGGACCAGTCTACGGAAGTGCCTAGACGTCTCATCTGTTTGGTGATGTTGCCGCCGGATTCTTCTTTCCATTTCCATACGCGGTCAATAAAGGCCTCACGACCAAAATCGTGGCGGGTTTTGTTCTCTTCTTTTAACAGTTTTCTTTCTACTACCATCTGTGTTGCAATGCCGGCATGGTCAGTACCGCACTGCCACAAGGTATTGTCGCCCTTCATGCGGTGGTAGCGAATAAGTGTATCCATAATAGTCTGCTGAAAAGCATGGCCCATATGTAGAGACCCAGTTACATTTGGAGGAGGCAAAGCAATAGAAAAGGCTTCTTTTGCTGAATCATAACTAGGTTTGAAGCACCCCTGCTGTTCCCATTTTTGGTAAATCTCGTTTTCAAAGTTTTCCGGAGCGTAAGTTTTTTCTATTTCCATAGTTGCAAAAGCCTTTTTATGTAGTGTGTTGGAAGTGCCTAATGGCGACCGAATCTCATTGTTTATGTCTTTATGCCTAATTACAGCAATTTTTGTTCCTATTTGCAAAAATATCTGCTTGGTAACCCTTTATCTTGGCATAATGTGAAAATCTATACAGGCAGGGAACTTTTGGGGTTGACCAGAAATTGCCCTTATGCTGCCCGTCTAAATTCAATCAAATTCTGCAGGTTATAAAGTCTCTATTACTCCTCAAAAAAACGGAATAAATGTACTTTCGCAATAATATTAACGGAAAATACCATATGTCTTTCTCCAATTCCATCCCCCAAAACTTTTAAGTTGCAGTACAAGGAGGGTAAAGCAGGAGCTGTTTTGGTATTTATCCTTTTGTTCAATAACATAAATCTAAAAGAATTTAGACTATGCATGAGCGTTACAGAATTTTGCTTGTATATCATCAGTTTTTTGCCTGCAGATACTAATGAGGTGCGACAAGTACTCTTGTGAGAAGCACGATTTTGTATTTTATCACTTTGCCTAAGGTTTCAACAAATTAATTAAAGTAAAACGCCTTTGAGTGATTCATCGCAAAAACCATTCCGCCTTACCATGTTTACTAGGGTTATATAATAAATATCATTGCGGTATATTAAGAATTAGATGCAAGATGTCACACTCTTTTTAATATTTTATGCATTAAGTTTGAGATAGCGCTAAAATCAACTTTGATTTGTTTTTATATTTGCCTGGTTTGCCCATGATTTTTTTTCGTTTTCTTCGTGATGTATGCGGTAGTTACCTGTATTTTGTAATGTTCGTTGCGGTAACTTTTCTGTATGTTTCTGGAAGTTTTTATATAAGCCATGTCCTAGAGGGGCTCAGAGACCAGAAAAACGGTATTATCAGTGCCGAGAGAATGGTAAATGTTTCCTCGAATATTCTTAATGATTATCAGAATATTACCAACGATGTCTCAAAATTAACCGCTTTTATTCAGTCTGATGACAAAGTCACAGTTGAGGAAATAAAAAAATTTGTCCACGACGAGCTCCTGCACTCGGATACCTTCTCTTATATAAAAAAAGATGATAGCTTTGTGCTAGGATACATAGTAGTACCAGAGGATAACTATTCCGCTTTAATTTCAGACAACGTCAACAGTCTGAGCGGAGAACTTACTTTTTCTGACAGTTCTTCAAAATATTATATAAATCTAACCAAAAACAACCCAGATGATGTGGTGGTACAGGGGCCTGTCATTTCGGCAAAGTCTCATGCGCTCATTATTTTCTGCAGACAGGCGGTCTATGTGGGTAAGGAATACTGGGGATATATAGGAGTTCTTGTAGATTTTTACAAGCTTTTAGAGAGTATTAAACTGACCGCAGAAGACGATATATTTGTGTACGCCATACGAGCCTCAATCTACAAGGGGTCTCACGATTTTATCTGGGGTGATTCCACGCTTTTTAAACGTAAAGGAGCGGGGGTTATTCAAAAGTCCATTTTCTTTGGCAAGCAGCGTTGGGATATGGCTTTGCGTGTAAAGGATAGAGCGCTTTCAAGCAATTTCTATATTAAATTTATTTCTGTTATGTCAGGATTGTGGTTGATCACACTGATGATGGGATATTATCTTGTGAGTTTTGTGTATACGAGTCGTAGAAATAATGATAAAGACCGGCTTACGGATACCATGTATCATGAAAATTTCTTCAAAATTGTCAAAAGACAGCTGAAAAATCAGTATGAACATGGCTTTGTGGTAGTTGAGCTTACGCTCTTTAAACAGATAAATTCGTGCTATGACTACAGTGTTGGTGATGCCATGCTCAAAGAGGCGACAAAAAATATTCGCGTTTGTTTAAGTTACACTGATATGGTCTGCCGTATTGGCTCTGAATTTATTATTTTTATCCCCAAAATCAAGTCAACTATTGATGTAGAAAGAGTTCAGGCTGATTTAAGTGAGGTGCTGAATACCGATATAAAGTATGGTAATTTTTCGATAAATCTTGGGGCGGTTGTGGGCTCGTGCAATACCATTTCTCATGGTCGCGATTTTCATAATCTGATGCACATTGTTAATGAGGAGATGTTCGAGCAAAAAAAGAGAAGAGGAACTTTTTCTCAAGTAACTGACTGTAAAAGCACTAGGGTAAAGCCTAAACAGGGTTAAATTATAATGTGTTGCAAGGGTTGTTTGCCGTCTTTCTTCATCTAAGTCACGTGCGTCAGTATATATGCACCAAGGGAATTGCATATTTCTTTTTACAATAACTACGTTTAAGGTACGATAAGCACTTATGAAACTTAAGATTTTTCTTGGATCCGTGCTTTTTTTTGTCTTGCTAGGCTTGATTTTCGCGTTTATCTGCTACAGATCATATGAGAATTTTTTAGAAAAACCAGTAAGTACTACCCAAGAATTTTATGATTTAAAAACCGGTTCTACGGCAATGACTGTCATCAATGATCTGGTCACAGATCCAATAGACAGACTGGTTGCCAAATTTTATCTTCACTATACTCATCACTATGCTGCTATATTAAGCGGCGAGTATATGATCCAAAACAAAAGTTTAGATGCAATTCTTCAGGACATGCAAAAGGGGAACGTGGTCATAAAATCCTATCCAACCTTTACAGTTGTGGAAGGAACCAATTATGCCAAAATCATGAAAAAAATCGGTGAACAAAGTGAAACCCTAAAAGATCCTGATTTTTTTTCAAGTATTGTGAATAAAGGGGATTTTCTTAAGAAGATCCTCAGTGAACATCAGGAGCTACTTGAAATTTTAGATAGTAAAACGGAGAGTCTTGAAGGCCTTATTAATCCTGCCACCTATCCAATGTATGAGCACACTCCTTTCTTAAGCATGTTTCGTCTTGCTATCGTAAAGCAGCTGCAGATATTAAAGGAAGAATGGGACAATAGAACCTCGGATAATGTTCTTAAAACTCCTTATGAAGCGGTTATTTTAGCCTCGATCATTGAAAGAGAGACACTTGTTGATGATGAACGTGAATATGTGGCAGCCGTGTTTCATAACCGTCTTGAAAAAAACATGCGTCTGCAGACCGATCCTACTGTAATGTATGGAATTGATCCGCTATTCAATGGGAGTCTGAAAAAAACTGATTTGAAGACAGATTCTCCTTATAACACTTATACCCGTGACGGACTGCCACCTACACCTATCTGTATGCCGCGTGCAGAATCCATTCATGCGGCATTACATCCGGCAGATAGCGATGTTCTGTATTTTGTAGCCAAAGATATTTCACCTAAAGCCGGTCACGTTTTCAGCAGTACCTTAAAGGACCATAATAAAGCGGTAGCCGCATATCGACAAAAGGTTAAAGAATATAATAGCGGAAAAAAAGGTGAAGATAAGAACACTGTGGAAAAAGTACAGGATAAAGCGGTTCAAAAGGCAGATAAGTAAACAGGAACGCTACCACAGGTTTTGGACTAAATAATAAGATGGATGAAAAGTTTTACACATGAAGACCGTTACAAGTTCACAACTTTGGCTTCTTTAAAAGATCCGTCACAGAAGGATTTTCTTGCGGAACTGGCGGAATATTAATCTGAAAGTTCGGTAGTGGCTGTTTTTTCAAGGTCATGATGAATATAAATTCCGCTGTCGCTGTAATAAGGTATTTGACATTTTACTGCCGTTGAAGTTTACATCGCGCCGTATACAAACCGCATTTGCGGCGGGAGAAGAGGATTTGTTACATCCATCCTCCTCGAACATAATTGCAACGGACGTTGGGGGTGAGGATTATATGCAACAGGGATTGTTCATAACACTTGAAGGCTCAGAGGGCGCCGGTAAGAGTACTCAGATTGATGTCATCAAGACCTATCTTGAAAAAAGACAGCGTAAGGTTGAGTGTGTGAGAGAGCCTGGGGGAACCGAAATTGCCGAAGAGATCCGTACTATCCTAAAAAAATCACGCACTCAGGAACAAATGCAGGATATTACGGAAATGCTTCTTATGTACGCTGCTCGAGAACAGCTGGTACATAATTTCATAAAACCTTCCCTAAACAAGGGAATAGATGTAATCTGTGATCGGCATGATCTGTCATCGATTGCCTATCAGGGAGGCGGACGCGGTATACCCATGGAGTATCTTGAGGCTATGCGCCGTATGGTATTAGGTTCTTTTCATCCTAATGTGACCTTTTTACTTGATCTAGATGTTAATGTGGGTATGCAGCGTGTGGAAAATCGTGGCGGTCGTGACAGATTTGAACTTGCCAAGATGGATTTTTTCCTGAGGGTTCGAGAGACGTATTTGGAATTTGCCAGAAAAGATCCTGAGCACATCATTGTCATTGATGCCTCACAACCGATTTCCAAGGTAAGTTTGGATATTACTTCACATCTTGATAAACTTTTAGGTTAGCATATGCTTTATCCTTGGCTTATACCCACATATAACAGATTTAAACTGGCACTAAGACAAGGTCGTCTGCCTTCTTCTTTAATTTTGGCGGGTCAGGCAAATCTTGGTATCGAAGAACTAGTGCTTGGAATGGCAAGAATGTATCTGTGCCAGCATAAAAAATATGAGTATGAGGAGTTAGTTCAGGATAATTGCAAGTCCTGTCTGCTTTTTAATAATCGCGATGGCTCTCATCCTGACATTATGTTTTTAACGACTGCAAAAAACAGTGGGCAAGATAAAGACTTTGCCGATCTTGCTAATACTTTTGAAAATCTGCAGGCAGATCTCAGTGACAGTGATGAGGAGATGAAGGGCAATATCAGAGTGGAATCTGTGCGTTCCTTGATCTCTTGGATCTATGAGGGCTCAGTTTTGGGTAATGGAAAGGTGGCTGTGGTCTCCAAAGGGCAGTGCCTTTCTGAGTCATCGGCTAATGCACTTTTAAAAACTTTTGAAGAGCCTGCTGCTGATACGCTGATGATAATCCTTACCGAAAAATTCGAGGATTTACCGGCAACACTGCTTTCGCGAGCCTTTAAAATGGAGGTTCTGTGTCAAGATTTTTCGCAGATTGAGAACTTTTTAAAAACACATCTTAAAGACAACTACGATGAAAAAAGAGCCAAGGTGGCTTTAGTATTATCAAAAAATTCACCTCTTAAGGCTCTTGAATATCTTAATGCCGGTTATGATGAAGATGTTATGTTTTTTTTACAGACTCTGGAAAAGGAGCTTTTTGATAAAGCATCCTTTTGCAATTCCCTGCTTGGTTTGCTAAAAAAATTTACTCCGCTGATGCAGCGCTATATTCTAGAAGAACTGCTGTTAGAACTAATAAAGTATAAAGCCAGAGTTGCTCAATCAGAATTACCATTTTTATCTTCACTTGATCTAAAAAAATTAGCTACAATACCTAGTGAAAAACTTTTTTTTGCCTATCAAGAACTGCAATCCATGTTTAGTTATGAAAAGGGCCTTAAAGTGGCAGCTCCAGACGCGCTTCTTCTGACCTGGCTCACAAGTTTAAGGAATTAGGATTTTACATTGATATTAAAAACGTATATTTTCAAAGATATTATTAAAGTACAGATGGTGACAATGTTGGTGCTCATATCTGTATTTACCAGCCAGTCGGCGATAAATTATTTAGGACAGGCGTCCGCAGGCAGTATACCAATGGATGTGGTTCCAAATATGGTGCTTTATTCTCTGCCGTCTTTAGGATATATTCTGATCCCTATGACTCTCTACATTGGTATTATTGTTTCTCTGTCACGTATGTCATCTGATTCTGAAATGGTAGTACTGCGCTCTGTTGGCATTTCTGCAATTTCCATTTCTAAAATCTGTCTTATTCTTGCCGTAATTTCTGGGGTGCTTACCTGTATCAATACGCTTTATCTTATGCCATGGGCCACTGCAGAACAGAAGATTTTAAGTGAAACAGCGCAAAATAATCCTCGCTATCTGCCAATTGAAAGTGGTAAATTTACTGATTTTGGGGATTACACCATCTATATCCAAGAAGTTGACGGCAATGATGACGAGAAGCAGATGGGACAGGTCTTTATCATGAATAATGTAAAATTTAAGCATGACAACAAGTTCAATCATCTGTTTTTAACTTCTGAATCTGGGCACATGATGGTAGATTCAAGCGGTTTTCGTTGGGTTGTTCTAGAAAAGGGCATTGCCTACAGAATTTTAAATCCTGAACTCACGGTTGAAAAAGTTGACTTTACTACTCTTTCTGTACCAGTTCCGATTGCAGATGAAAGTAAGGTTGACAATGAATCTTTACAGAGTTTAGCTACAAGCGAATTGCTTCATATGGATACCAAGGCTGCCGGAATTGAATTACAGTGGCGGATTGCACCTATTTTTGCATGTTTTATCGTGGCGCTGATGGCTGTGCCGCTGTCGATGATTAACCCAAGACAGGGAAAATTTGCGCGTCTTGGACCGGCTATCATTCTTTTTGTTTCTTACTATATGGCTATACTGTCGATGCGAAATCTTCTCAATACGGATGTGATTCCGCTCTATCCTGGCATGTATTTAGTTCCTTTCATATTTGGTCTATGTGTGCTGATCCCACTTAATATGGATAAGAAATACAAATATATGTCTAAAAAGAGCGTGAATAATGTAAAGCAGGCTCGCAAATAAAGAAGTAAATAATACACTATGCTATGTTTTCTCGAAACATATATTTTTGAAGAAAAACAGCTGGCATTTTGAGAGTAACGGTAAAAGCGACTTCTTTATGTTACTTTAGTCAAAGAAATAATCATAACCCCCTAACACTGCTGTAGAAGTCCTTTTGCTTTTCAGAAGGCGGGGAACGCTTATCCTAGTTTGACAGGCATCTCTTCTCTGAATTCGCGAGGCGAGGTTCCCTTGAATCTACGGAAAAGTTTGGTAAAGTAGCAAGGATCTTTAAAGCCACAACGTGTTGCAATTTCATTTATGCTGTCT
>CACYBT010000152.1 GCA_902772715.1 uncultured Succinivibrio sp. | reverse complement strand
TGCCGATGTCTTTAAGATTGATCACGAAGGTAATGCTGAAATCAACATTCCTAATGGTACTCTTACCATTAATGCAAAGGACATCAATATAACAGGCTCTTCCTCAATCTCTGTCAACAGTACCGGCATGGTTACAGTAACCTCCACTAAAGGTGTGCAGATAGGTTCGGCTGGAACCTCGATGACAATAATTCCAACTTCGTTTGCTGTTGCATCCATGCCATATTCGAACGGCGCGCTTTCTGGCTTTGGATCTACCTTTTTAGTGGATAGCCTCCAGGGTACAGCCATCAAGACTTTGAAGTTTGCGGTAAATTCAAAGTACGAAAATAATATTTCTGATTCATTGGGTGGTGTTATCAAAATGAGTAAGGGCGTACTAGCGCTCACAGGTGTTGAGGTGGATCTTTATACCATGTCAAAACCTGCATATATTGCCAAACTTGTTCAGTATGATGCTGAACTTGTCAACGAGTTAGCCGTAAAACTTCCTACTGCAATAGTAAGTCCAACTGGATATAAATATGCGCAGGGTATTACCGAAGGAGTTTTGTTCCCGCTTGTCTTTAGATCTGCTGGCTATATATTCGGCAATGCATGGCGATATGGTAAACAGATTCGAGCAGTTGTAAAGAAGCCGAGAAAAGAAATATCTGCGCAGACTGTGGCTCAGTTGGTTGTCGGTACTTGTGATTTTCTATGTTATTCCGCAGATATGCTCGGCACGGTGATAGATATTATTGATGAGATTACCTGTCTTGCTAAAGAAGATAACTGGTTTACTAGGACCGGTTTAATAGGAAAAAACCATTCTGAGGATTTAAAGTTTGCTATAAACTCTTTAAAATTTGCGTTAAACAGTGTTGCGGCTCATGCATTGGTTTTGGCTGTAAAAAACGGTTTGTCACGTGGAGAGTTTTGTATTAAAGGTGAAGATATTGTCGTTAAGGCTCTTTCGAGTTCCTCTTTGACTTTAAAGAGTTCGGATAATAATACCGCAGAAGTTGCCTTAGGAAATTAGTCAAAAAGGTGGCTTTATCTTAGAGTGTTAACAAGAATAAGTTGAGAAAAGGATAACTATAGAGGATATTGAGTCTTATAGGGTCTCGTTCTATGTCCTATAGTTAATATATGTTCTTATAGGTTTTATGTAATACAGGAAAAAAATGGCACTTACAGAAGAAAGTAGAAAAAAAATCCAGGAACTTGCGGTAACTATAGCATCTGACGTGGCACTGGGCGCGGCATTTATGGCCGCAAAATCCGCCATACAGACTTTTACGTCATCGAATATACATGAAAGAAATGTCAGTGGCGATAGAACTGTTAATCCAACATGCGATACGGCTGTACTTGATGAAAAGAAAGTAGAAGGTAATTCTAACGAAGCCTCAGGGGCTAAGGATGATGTCAGAGGTCAGCAGGGAAATGTGGATGGCTCTGCAAGTAGGGTGAATGCCAATGAAAATGCAGCCAAGGCCTCGGACATTGGTGCAGTTGCTCTTAATACCAGCGCGGGAGCCTCTGAAATTTCCACTAAGGGACTAAAGATTAATTAAATTTTAGGAAGCATCAGTATTATGGATAATGTATCAAATCAACTAAATTGGATGAATAAACATTTTGTGCTTTTGACTTATCCGTCAGTCAGAGAAACAGTTGAAAATGGACTTTATCCGTGTTCATCAGATATTGAAGATATTATAAATAGGAACTTAAGTAGCGAAGATTATTTATTCTGTTTAGAGTCAAAAGAAGATTATAAGGAAGGATGCTCTTTTTTAGCCTACAATCTGCATCATCGGGCTGCAGTGTGGTGGGCTTACAGGTGTGTGGTTGATCTTCTTAAAGAGCAAAAAAAAGCTCCGCATCAGCCGCGTAAGATTGAAGATATTGGTAAACCAAGACCACTTAATGTACCAGATTTTGCGAAAATGCCCGAACAGGTTTCAGAACCTTTCAATGTTGAAGAGCGAATTAGCGAATTTAGAAGTTTTCGTGACAAGGCCATGGCAGAACACCAAGAGAGACTTAATTCCATTGATCCTAAGGTTAAGGAGGCCTTTAATGAGGCTTTGGAAATTCTGCAAAACGAGGTGCGCAAGAAACATGATGGACTAGATCTTTTTGATCTCCTTTCACTTTCATGTGAGAAGGCGATAAGGCAGCAGAATATGGATTATATTGTTGAAACCGAAAACAGTCCCCTGATGCAGGCAAAAAGAGAACTTGAGAGCAATCTTGAAAAAATGCGCAAGGAAACTATTGAAACTGTAAAATCATCGCTGCCGAAGGTTGATATTAAGTCTCAAAACAAGAATAAAATGACCGCCCTAGGCGCTGTTTATAGCTATATTGTTTCTCCTGATGAGGAAAATGCCAATAAATGCTATGTGATTGGCAATAAATGTCCCGATACTCCTGAAGGCCTGCTGGCTCTGTGTGCATTCTGGAGCTTTGGTGACCTCATGCCGCTTGGAAAAAATATTGTCAAAACTCCTACAGGATTATTTGGCAACGGGCTGAATTCTCTGATGCTAATGATGGCTTTGGCACAGGGAGGAGACAAGAAACTCAAGGAAAGATATAAAACCTATTTTTATTTTGGCAGCGAGGTGGCTACCGGTTTGAGTAACTGGAGTAAGTCTCTTGAGAAAAAACTGCCTCCGCATGTAGAGGTTCTAGGTGCTGGTGTTGAGACAGGTGAGGTAAGATATTCTCATCAAGATAGAGATTTTCTCAATATAGATGAGAAGGCTTTGAAAAAAGCGGACGATAATCTTGATAACGATGCGAGCGTGGATACGGCATCTAAAATGGCTCCTACCTCGGATGAAGGTACACCATCTATGGCAGAGCCAAGATTGTCACCACCGGTTTCAGTTGATGAGGCTATCAAGAATTATCTTTCAAAACGCTTCAAATAATTGCAGTCTGTCCATTTTCAAATATGATGGTGTAATATTTTTTTTTGACCTCCTAAACTATCTTTAAATCGTGGTGGTAAATCTGTTGCGTTGACCCGTCTGTTTGCTGATGCTATGTTCTGAAATTATATGATGAGAACTGCAAAAGACTATGCATAACGCTTTTTTTGACTTAAAATGATCAGCAGGGCGATGGCGCATTAGTTAACAGTGAGTATTGTAAACAGGTACTCGCGGTCGGTATAGCCATAAATTAGACAGTACCAATGACCTAAATACAGTTTCTGATTGAATTTGGGGGGCATATGAGGGCGTTGTTTTTATTTTTTAGTGAAGGTGTTAAAACAGTTGCGGTTCTGTTTCTGTTTGCTTGTGGCTTTTTTTTGAGTGGCTGTTCCTCAAGTACGCCTAAAAGTGAAATCGGCATTTATCTTGCGGATGACATTCGCGATTTCTACGGGTACTGTCCAACTCTCGAGGTTGATATTGTCGGCCTTAATGATGTGGAGCAGAAGCGTTTGCTTGGCTATGATGTTGATCTTTATTTTCAGCCTCCTGAGCAGTTTCGCAAAAGCCTGCGACCACTTACGGCCAAATTCTCTGAAGAGAATATGACCGCCAAGATCCTTGACAATGATGATCCAATTTGGAGCAGATGGAATGATAAAGGCGTGACTTTTATCGCATTTATCGTAAATCTTCCTACTGTAAGTGATCTTAAGGACAAAGCCACTGACGCCAGAAAACTTATTGTTGATATCAATAAAAGGACTAATTTTATGAGAGCCTCAACCCATAATATTATGGTGGGAGGCAGTGGCATAGTTGATGTAAAAAATCCGCCAAAGGATGCAAAGCGTGAGCCTTTGCTGTCGCAAGAAGCGGTAGAAGAGAATGCCAAGAAAGAACAAGCAGCAAAAGATGCAAAAGAAAATAAACAGTTATTTGGGAATTAAAATATATGAGATTTGATGAACAGGTCCACTGGAGTGAAGGACTCTTTATACAACCTCAGCATATGCAGCTGATGCAACAGAATTTGGTATCCTTAGTCCATAAGGTCAGAAAATTGGATATGCCTTTTGACTACGGTTTTTATGATCTTGAACTAGATCCTGAGGCTCTTATCTCAAGAAGAGTGGTTATCAAGAGGTTTTCTGCGCTCATGCCTGACGGCACAGAGTTAAGTATGCCGGGAAATTGCTCGGTGGAACCTTTAGAACTGTCGATTGACAATTCTAGTGAAACCGAGGTTGATGTTTATCTTACCGTTCCTAACCTTTCTGATGTCCATCCCAATATCAATACTGATACATATACGGGGGGACGCTATAACCTAAGAGAGATTTCTGTGGTTGATGAGAATACCGCAGAAAATGAAATTCCTGTTATTACCCGCGATATTCAGGTCTTTTTGCTTACAGATGTAAAAAACACCACTAACTGTACGTATATGCATCTTTGCAAGTTGCGCTGGATTTCTATAAATTCTGGTCTGCCTTCGCTGCAACAGATTAAGGAATATATGCCTCCTTTTATTTCGGTTTCAGCAGACTGTCCGCTTCTGCCTTTGGTAAGTGAGCTTATCTTTCAGTTGAAATCTTCAAAGAACTCTATTCTGACTAAGTTTGACGCTGAACTTTTTGATAAGGACAATATCTCAGGCTCTAAGGTTCTCTCGCTCCTGCAGTTAAGAGTTTTTACCTATTTTGAAAGACTCTTAAGAAGTGAACTGGTTCCAGGCCGTATTAATCCTTATACGCTGTATCTTGAGCTGATGCAACTTCTGTCTGAACTTGAGTCATTATATCCAAACTCTGAGTACGATTCGGTAATGCCTTATGATCATGACGATTTATGGCCGGTATTTGATTCTCTGCTCAAGCGGATCCGTGCCATTCTTTTGCGTGGCGACGTAAGTTCGGCACTGTCATTTGAGTTTTATGAGAAGGATTCGCATCTATGGCTTGATATTACCGATGAACGTGTATTTAGCTCTAAGGACATCTTTTTGGCCATTCAGTTTACCGGAAATCTTAAAGATCGTATAGCAGATGTGGAGATTGGTGATAATTTCAGACTGATTGATAAAGCCTCTCTTTCTGACAGAATTCGTGGCGTGAAACTTGAGGAAGTACGTTATCCACCACAGTATCTGCCGAATATTTCCCATACTTTGTGGTTTAAATTAGTTCCTGAAAAATCCGAGCGTATCTGGAAGTATATTCATCAGGAAATGAGTATGGTGATTGATTGTGCCAAAGATCTGTTCCCTGATCTGATGGCTACACTGTATGTCAGTGTTGATTCCCACTAGATAGACTTTGCTGTGTTTGCATTTGCAAGATAATGAGGTTTGAGGATTATGGAACAGGATATTGAAAAAATTCTTAATCCTATTTTTAAAAAGATTTGTGAATATTATTCCTTTAAGGAGAAGGGCGTTGAGGTTCCGCAGGAATTCATGATGTCGGAAATCAAGACGGAACTGACAGCCATAAGCCAGAAATGTGCTACCTATCCTATTTTGCAGCAACAGCATGCACTTATTTTAAAACCGCTCATCTTCTTCATTGATTATTCAATTAAGGAGGGCGGTTTTAGCTTTTCTAAGAGTTATGGTGAAATAGCCCGTACCTTTAACGAGTTTTCAGGAGACGAGAAATTCTTCGATTTGCTTAAGGAAACCATGGTGCGTAATGATGACGAGAAGTTATCCCGATTGTTTTTTACTATGCTGGGTTTAGGTTTTGACGGCACCTATAAGCGTGAACGGTCAGAGATTCTTGAAATTATGAAAAATTGTTCAGAGTCATTTCATCTTGGACCTGATTTTTCAAAAGAAAAGATTTCTCCTGATATCGTAACCGAAATAGATTATGATTCAGAATCTAAGTATCCTCGGTTCTCATATAAGAGTCGCAAATTTTGGACAGCGGTGATTGTGGGATTTACCTTTATTTCATTTGTGGCTAACTGGATTTCTCTTGATGTGCATGTATCTGATTATTTGAATGCGGTAGAAAATACGGTAAAAGCAGCAGTCTACGATGCTGGAAAGAATGTAATAAATCAGAATAATGAAAAATCAAATGCATCCTCGTCTGAGGACAAAGATAAATCTGAATAAGAAAAGCAGCATTATGCTGAGGTTGGAATTGTAAAGAGATATTTTATGGATGATAAAACTAATGCGGTTGCTCCTGGGTCTCAGAGCTTTCTCGTATCTCACCCCTTTATAACTGTGGCCGTTATACTTGGCTGTATATTACTGCTCTTTTTGCTTATAAGAATGGTTTATGCGATACGTCAGAAACGGCAGAAGACAGTAGAAGTTGCATCTTTAAAGAAAGATCTTATGATCTGGTCGCGACTGTCATCGCTGGTCAGAGGCGGCGGCTATACAGACAAGGCTAAGCTTGAGCTAAACAATAAAATTTCCACTATCGACAGCATGTTTGCCGACTGCAAGAATTTGCTTTCATCCACCAATTATATGTCTCGTTTTCCTAGAACATGGCATATTATAGTCGGTGAACCTAACTGTGGAAAATCGAGTCTTTTGGAAAAGTCTGAGCTAGAATTCAAGGCTTCTTATGCTGAAGGAAAAATCAAGCCTCCGGTTAAATTCTATGTTAACAGTTCTGAAGTCATAGTAGATGTTTCTGGAAAGGTCTTCTTTGATAACTGGGTTGGAGGTTCAAGTGCCGAGTGGGCCTATATCTGTAAAAAACTGCGTCGTGCCAACCGTAAAAAACCACTTGATTCCATTATCATAACTATATCTGCAGAATCTTTGCTCGCTGATGACAAGGAACTGACTTTAAAGAAATCTCACCTTATGGTGGGCGAGTTGATGCGTATGACGTCAACATTGAGAATGAATCTGCCTTGTTATGTGGTGATCTCAAAGTTAGATACGATTTTAGGTTTTAGGGACTATGTTGCCGAGATTTCTGGAGAAGTTTCAAAACAGATTGTGGGCTATCAGCCATCCATAAACGATGGATTTTATCATGAGGATGATTTTGAACGAGGGTTTAATGCACTCGTAGACCGCATTAAGGATGGCTGTACTAGACTGTTTTTAGGTAAAGATGTCATTAGACTGACGTCTGAAAATGCCTCAAGAATGCCGTTGTGCGGTAACATTTTTCTTTTTGCTGACTGTCTTAATGAAGTGAGGGAGAATCTTAAACTTTATCTTGAGACGCTTTTTGGTATAGATGCGCTTAAAGGTCAGTCCATTTTGATTTTTAAGGGAGTATATTTTACTTCTGCTGAGGATAAGGGCTACTGTCTTAACAAGCGGTTTGCAGAGGTGCAGAATTCCACCTTGGATAATTCTCCTATGGTTGAGACCAGAACCGTGAACAACCGGCCTTATTTTATCCATTCTCTGTTATCAAAAATGGCCTTTGGTTCAAAAATGGATGCCGTGTTTACCAAACAGGAATATTTCCTACGTTTGGTGCCTTATTATTCGTTCTGTGCCATCATGCTGTTTGTTTCTTCGGTTTACTGGTACGGAACTATTGTAAAAGGACCTGAACTGCAAAAGAACCTTGAGGATGATACTCTGTATTATTCTTCACTTGAATCCTCCATAAAAAACGGTATTATCAATTCGGCTCCGCTTTTTTCGCTCAATCAGAGCGGAGATGTTTTGCTATCTTTTGACTGGACCATGCCAAACGATCCAAGCACCTCAAGACTTAACTTCTTTACGCAGCTGCAAAAACGGATCACGAGGGGAAAATCGATACCATGGGAGTTTATGCCTCATTCCATGCTTTATTTTGGCTGGGACAATGTGTTAGATCTGGATGGTTCATTTATGATCTACAATCAGGTTCAGTCAAAAATGGCTTTTTTGCCTATGGTAAGAATTGTCGAAGACAAAATGCTAAATACGTCCACCCAGCCATTTGATGAGCAAAAGACCCAGGCCCTGCTTTCACTTGTTTCAATTTCACTGTATGATGTTGAAAACCGCTCAGCATTCAAGAATACGGCTTATTCTTCTAATGTCATGCAGTCATTTGTGCTATGGACGATACCTAACATAAATGAGGATATGTCCAAAAAGGTAAGGTATTTTTTGCCGAATTATGACTACATGTCCTATGTTACCAATTCAAATATTGTACTTGATGAGCGTTACACAGATGCCTGCAGAAACGGTATTGAAGGGCTGGTTAAAAACTGGGGAGAACTTAAAAACTATCCAAAGCATGACTTTAATCTTGTCAGTCACTATGTTGATGATGCCATTGCTATGATAAATTCCTATGAGGAACTTGATGATTATTCCTCATTAGATCTTAAGACCATTGATTATGAGAGTATCAAGTCCCTAGTATACAATTGCAGAACATCAATTTCTACGTTTATTTCCAAGAGCTATTTTGTGGATGAACTCTTCAAATTTACTTCGCCCAAGGCTAATAATTCTGTAAAGGGTGAAGCCGCCAAAATGGTCAGTGCTGTGGCCGCCTCTTTGTCAGACATGAATAAAGGCCCCAATACTGAACAAAATAATAACTTTCAGCAGGTCGATCTTGTATACCGTAATCTTGTAGGTTTTCTCCATCGTGATTTTGATGCTCTTAATGAGTATGACAAGATGCGCTCTCATTCCGATTCCTACTATGATCATGTGGGATCTGTACACTTTGGTTCGCTTGATTTTTCAGCCTTCCCAGAAGTCAGAGATCGTGCAGAACGTTTACTTAAAGATCGCTATGATAAAGTAAAAGAGAGTTTGGTTAAAATCAATCAGATGCCTGTCTTTAGGCATGTTGATCCCAAGGATCACGAATCTGCATATAATTTTGAAGTGCTAAGAGATGTTCTTGCTGCTGCAAGACTGTCAGTGGTGACCTCCAATACACAAAACTGGACTTTGGTGGATCTAAAAAATAATTCGCTAAGGCTAGATAGTGAATATACACATAATATGGATGATCTCAAAAACATTCTTGAACATAACAAGAATAATGAGATTGTTACCAAATGGGTGACTAAGGCCCAGCGCATTCTCAAGGCTGATTATTCTCTGCAGTATTTGGAAATGACAAAGTTTGTTGAAAAGTTTTATCCTTTTTCCACTTCTGATTCTAAGATGCTCGCAGATCTGACGGTCAGTATTGCCAAGCAGAATCCTGACAAGAAAAAATTCATTCAGGAATATTCTGCAGCAGGGGATGGGCTTGGCAATTTAAACATACGTGAAGAATATGATCCTGATTCGTTTAACTACTTCCTGCAGCCACTCGTTCTTATAAAACGGGTGCTTACATCAGAGGATGAATCGTATGCCTACGCCAAGAATATTCTAAAGAACTCAGAACGTCTTAAGAGAATTATGGACGTATTTTCCTCATATCTTAGCGGATATATGAAGTATTGGAGCAACCTGCCTGATACGGTACATATTGAGGCTAATTCGTATGCCGATTTCTATAATCACATGCTGAATATGAGATCCTATCAGATAAATGATAAACTGCAGACCATGTATAACAAGAGCTACGAAGTGATTGATAATATTGATCCTATAATGCTCAGCAAGGGGGATGTGGAACGCAGAAAACAGTATCTTGACAAACTAAATGCTCGTCGTTCACTCATAAATATTGACTATATTGACTTGTGCAATGAAACTCTTACTGAGTGGGATTTACTGACTGCCGATGCCACCTATGCCAATCGTCTTGTCATGCAGATGAAGCCAAGCGAGGTCAATGATAAATTACTTTCATTGCTTAAACCTAGCAAGAGTGAAAACTATATTCCATGGTGGTCAAACTTTACTGATCTTGGAGTAAAGCTCTTAAAACGTGATGCCTCAAAAGAGGCCAGTCTGTCTCTGATGCAGTTTCAGTCTGAACTTAAGGTGTTTCCGATTGTCAAGGATGCCGATCCGCATAAGAGGATCCTTTCGAAAAATGATATTCGCAGCCTTTTGGTGCTGTTCAAATCCTTCGGTCTTTCTGACACTTCTTCAGAAAAATCTGAGGATGCATTAGCGGCCTTTGCTAACAATCAGAATGAGCTTAAGGCTGAAAATGGCATTCAAACCCCGCTTATATTCAGTCCTGTTTCTGAAAAACAGAGTAATTTTAAGGTGTGGGCCTCAAGTATTTCTCAGATGCTCAACCTGCTTTCAGGCTCTGGCAAAGATATGCAGTTTAAGCTGGGGCTTGTGGATGCTGCAGATCAGCAGCGTCTGATTGTGGCTCAAAATCTTGGAACCAAACTGTCCATTGCTCGCTATCGCTATTTTGATATTCAGATAGGTGATAGCAAGACCTCTCAAAAAATGCCATCATTTGTATCCGGAAAAATGGCTTCAGTTGTGGTGACTGCCCCTATTGATAATAAGGAAATTATTTTCAGATTCTATCGCTATTCTGATTCAAAAGATCCTGATTGCCAGGTTGTGATAGACGGAAGTTATCCGGCATTGCAGCTATATCTTAATGAGTCAGGTGAATACAACGAGGAAACTAAGTCAACCTTTGTTCCTATCGTGCTTAATGAACAAAATGGAGAATCGAGCATTTTCTTCCTGTCTTTAGGGGTAGTAGGCAAGCTGCCAACTCCTGAGCAGTGGCCAAGTTCTGATGATTGGCCAAGTGCAGATAGTTTCTCCAGTAATTAACAGACGATGAAACTCCACATGACTTGATGTGGAGTCATGAGTAGGGACAGTTTTATTATGGGAAAAAAGAACCGCTCCATCTGGTATACACTCGGGTGCATTGGTTTGATGTCATTTGCTCTTAGCGGGTGCAGACTTCTTGAATTGCTAGAAAGCAGGGATACTCCAAAAGAACATGAACTTGTGGGTTACAATCTAGATGTTTTAAATGAAAAAATACTAAATTCCTCGGTATTAGGCAGCGATCTGATAAAATTCCCATCCTCTCTCAATGGACAGGTTCTCTCTCTTTATATAAGAGAGCAGTTATCGCAGTTGCCTGCTCTTGTGGCAAAAGGTGCGGTGCGTCAGGGCAGTGTCATTCCTGAATCGGCGCTAAAACGCATTGAAGAGAACAGTGCTTTTAATAATATCAAAGATAAAACACCAACATTTTATGCAGTGGCTTTGCAGAGACTTGATCTCTTGATGGCGCCAACTTCGGCGGTATGGTACAAGGATAAAGACCATCATGATAGCAATGTGCTTAAGATTGGGCAGGTGATGCCGGGAGAGGCTGTTGCAGTTATGCATATGAGTGATGATAATTCCTTCTGCTATGTGCAATCATCGTATGCACGAGGCTGGCTTCCTTACTACAAACTGATGTTTACCGGACATATCCGCTGGCTTGAAATCGTAAAACCCAATGATTTTGCAGTAGTCACCTCACCGCAGTATTCTGTTACAATAAAGGGACATGAGTATGTTTATTACATGGGAGATGTGATTATGCTCGATATGAAACAGTCTACAGTGGACAAACCTGTAGGGCTGTTTCCTGTCAACAAAGAAGGAGTATTGACCTTTGAAAGTGTTGAGCTGCCAAAAAAGGATTTTAATATTGGTTATCTGAAGGCCACACCGGAAAATCTGCAGGCACAGGCACTTGCCTATAAAAAGGCCTACCCTGATGAAGCAGAAGGTCCTACAGATCCTGCCTTTAATGCCTTAATGATGACCAGAGTTTACCGCAGTATCGGCATCAGACTTCCTCAGGACAGCAGGTCGCTGTGCAGTGTCGTTTCTTTCCTGCCTTTGAAGGATAAAGTCAAGTCCGACGTTTTTGGACCTATTACCTGCATGGAGCTGTATTTTTAAGCTTTGCCTGAGTTATGTGCGAATACGTTCAGTATGTGCAGGCGTTTTTTGTATGTGCCTCAGGCTCTTTTGACGTTAGCGTGCATGTCAAACCGGCAGCATTTTTCTTATTTAAAACGTTTCATTATGTTGTTAATTAAAGGTGAGCTTTCCTTTTTACCTTCATGCAGTGCTTTTTCAGCAGCCTCCTTGGCAGCATGTGCTAAGTTATGCTTTAAGTCTTTTATTTCTGTCCCCTTGGCCTCATTCATTTTTTCTTCAAATTCAATAAGGTCGGCATGAGGGACCTTTCCGTCCTCGACACTCTTACCCCAGTTGTTTATGCCAATTGCCACTTCTAAACCAATTTGAAAGTAACATTCAAAACGTTCATCTAGGGTCTTTTCTCCGCCTTCGGCTAAAGCAAGCATGAGCAAGAGATTATTTAAGCCGTTTGCCATGAGTCCTGGAGGTGTTTTGATGAAAATATCGCCTTTAGGACTTAGATCTCCAAAACTCCAGAAGGCTACAAGTAACTGGTCTGGATTTAGCGTACTTGCGAATTCATTTTTAATATCTATATGATCCCTCTAAATTTTTCACATTTTTGGAGGAGTTC
>CACYBT010000151.1 GCA_902772715.1 uncultured Succinivibrio sp. | reverse complement strand
TACAATTACTCTCTTGACAAATTAGAAAAATTTTTTCATGAATTTAATATAATTCAAGACCAAAATAAATTCTAAAAATTTACTGCTCAATGTCCAAAAAATATTTGCTCTACATCAAAAATTTTTTAAATATTAAGTTCACAAATCCGAAGATACAAACTATAATTACAAAAAGACAACCAAAAAAAGGTAAAAAAAATGTTTACACCAGTTTCAAATTTTAATGTCGGTAATAATTCCATCATACCTGCCGGTACAGATAGTGTGATAAGCAATATGGGCAGTATCAACCGTAACAGCGCTCTCTACGGGATTGTAAAAACCGCCGAAAAAGGGCGCAATGCTTTTTTACATCATGCTAACATTACAAGCCTTGCAAATGACATGTACCACAGCATAGGCAATGGACTGAAGTCTCTGTTTAAAAGTGTTGAGCGTGGCGAGTAAATTGCCTGAGTATTATAATTATGGAGAAAATCCTACTTTTTTCCATTGACACTATGATAATCATAAACTGCAATTTTTAATTTTTATTGGAGCATATCATGAGTCTTTCTGTGTCTATGTCTGGAATGCGGGTTGCAAACACCTACATGTCTGCTGCAAGTCACAATATTGCCAATACCAATACTGAAGACTTCAGACCTCAGGGGGTAGTTTCATCAGAGTCAGTCTCTGCAATGGGCGCTAAAGTAGATGAGGTGTCATTTGCCAAGGAAAAGGGGGTTAACCTTGAACAGGAATAAACCTCCGTCAAGGAAAATGAGAAAATCTACAGCGCCAATGCCAAGGTTTTGCAGGTACAGAACGATAGCCTAGGCAGAATGCTTGATATCAACGCTTAATTTTTCTTTCATTATTTCTCTTAAGGGGCTCTTGTAGCCTCTTTTGTTCTTTTCTAAACAAGATAATCAAAACGCTGAAAATCAGTGCAGACATGATTTTCTAGTGACTTTAAGCAAAGTTTGTATTAATATTGCCCTTATCTTAAAGGTTCTGCCTTTAACCACCTTTTGCATTCTAAGTGTCTTAGAATGTGATGAGATTTTCTTTTATTCGCGGATATCTATCAAAATGATCAATGCACTCACACAAACAGAGTTTAATTTCAAAAATCAAAAAAGCGTCTACCATGGAAAAGTAAGAGATGTCTACAACATCAACGATGAACTGCTGGTGATGGTGGCCACAGATAGAATTTCAGCATTTGACGTGGTGCTTCCTCGTGGAATTCCTTTTAAAGGCCAGATTTTAAATACCATTGCCGCAAAATTCCTGGATGCCACCTCTGACATATGCCCTAACTGGAAGCTTGCTACTCCTGATCCCATGGTCACCGTGGGGATCATGTGCCAGGGTTTTCCTGTGGAGATGATTGTGCGTGGATACCTCTGCGGCAGTTCCTGGAGAGCCTACAAGAACGGCGTAAGGGAAATCTGCGGCGTTAAATTAAAGGATGGCATGAAAGAGAACGAGAAATTTGACGTCCCGATTATTACTCCAACCACTAAGGCAGAACTAGGTTTACATGATGAGGATATCTCAAAAGAAGAAATTTTAGATAGAAAACTGGCAACTCCTGAGGAATATGCTCTGCTTGAAAAATATACTTTAGGACTTTTCAAGAGAGGAACTGAGATTGCAGAAAAACGAGGACTAATTCTGGTAGATACCAAATATGAATTCGGCAAGCGTGACAATGTGATTTATCTTATGGATGAAATCCATACCCCAGACTCAAGCCGCTATTTCTACAAAGATGGCTATGACGAGCGTTTTGCAAAGGGTGAGCCGCAAAAACAGCTATCCAAGGAATTCGTACGTGAATGGCTCATGGAAAACGGATTTCAAGGTAAAGAAGGACAGCAGGTTCCAGAGATGACCGATGAAATTGTCTCCTCCATCACCGCTCGTTATCAGGAACTTTACGAGAATATCATCGGTGAGAAATTCAGTGTGGCAGATGATCCTAATCTTGCCTCTCGTATAGAGAACAACATTGAAAACTACCTTAAAAACCGAAAATAAACAGGATAGAGTTAAAGTCTCCGTGACGGAGACTTCGTAAGTCTGCCATTAAGCACCGCACACGTGTTTTATGGCATGCTCTGCTATCTCTAAAGCGCAAGTGAGCTCTTCTCTACTTATATTAAGCGGCGGATTAAAATATAGCGTATCCCCTATTGGTCTTAAGAGAAGTCCTTCCTTTAGGGCTTCCTTATAAATCTCAAAACCTACTCTCCTATCGCTTAAAAAAGGTTTGAGAGTAGACTTATCATCATAAAGATCAAGGGCATTGATAAGTCCAATATGTCGGGTCGAGCCCACATTGTCTAAAGAACCAAGACGTCTTGAAAATTCTTCTTGCAGCCATGAAGCAGTCTTATGTGCTTTTTTGAGGATGTCATCACGCTTTAAAATCGTCAGCACCGCCTTAGCACACGCCACTCCCAGCGGATTTGCGGCATAGGTATGAGAATGCATAAAAGCCCTCCCCTCCTTGTAATCCGCAAGAAAAACGTCATAGACCCTATCCGTGGTACACACCACTGACATCGGCATATATCCTCCGGTAATGGCCTTAGACAGGCACATGATATCAGGGGTAATCATGGCGTGATTACAGGCAAAGAACTTTCCGGTACGGCCAAAACCAGTGGCAATCTCATCGGCAATCAGCAGCACACCATACTCATGGCACAACTCTGACAGTGCTTTTAGAAATTCTGGAGGGTAGATTTTCATGCCACCTGCGCCCTGCAGCAACGGTTCAACAATTAGAGCACACAGACTTTCACCGTATTTTTGAAAAAACTCCCGCGCATAGATAATACATTTTTCCACATCGGACTCGCCCTTGTAATAGACATCTGGTACTTTAAGACGCAGTGTCTCCATAAGCATAGGTTTATAAATCCTGCTGTACAGATCCATGCTGCCCACTGCCAGTGCGCCGATGGTCTCCCCGTGATAACTGTTCTCAAGACAGGCAAATCGCATTTTATTCTGATGACCACTCTGCATCTGATACTGAAAAGCAATCTTTAAAGCCATTTCCACAGATGAGGAGCCATTATCGGCATAATTAAAGTGGGTAAGACCGTTTGGAACCACCTCCATAAGCATTCTGGTATAGTCAATCACCTCTTCGTGAGTGAAATTGGCAAAAATGACATGCTCCAGTTTTCGTGACTGGGCACTTAAAGCCGCAGATATCTCCTCATGGCAATGACCTAAAAGATTGCACCACCACGAACTTACTATATCCAGGATCGGACGATCGTTTTCGTCGTAAAGGTAGGAACCTTTTGCTCTTTTGATTAAAAGAGGAGGAAAAGTTTCATAGTCCTTCATCTGCGAAGCCGGATGCCAGATATGTTTAACATCAAAATCTATTAGACTGTTAGCATTCATCAAAATATTCTTCCATACTTTTATCACGTAATGTCAGCATGCTCTCACCTTTGCCTAATGTGGCTATAACCTTGTTATGAGTCAGCTCTTCTATCATATAAAGATTATCCTCATGCATAGGATTATCTTTTTCAAAACGGTTTAAAATCACCCCCTTTACCGAAAAATTATGACTTTTAAGATAGGAAACCGTCAGTACCGTATGATTTATTGTACCTAGACCCGCGTCAGACGCCACCACCACAGGAAGATTAAGCGCTCTTACAATATCCTCGTAAAATAAATGGCAGTCCTTTTCATAGACCACAGGACAGACTATTCCTCCGGCCCCTTCTGAGAGTACATAATCAAAATGCGCACGCAGAGCATTAAAATTCTCTACGATCTTGTCTAAGGAAACAAAACGGCCCTCGCCTCTTCCGGCAAGATGCGGAGAGAGCGGTTTCTCGTAAAGATAAGAAAGCAGAGTATCGGTTTTCTGGTTAATATTGCCATGCAGTCTTACATAGCCGGCATCTGATTCCTCGATGGTTTTAGCCCCACTGGCGCAGGCCTTGTAATACCCGATATTTAAGCCTTTTTTAGAAAGCATATGAGCAATAGCAGCACTCACATAGGTTTTACCGATATCCGTACCGGTGCCGCTTAAAAATAATCCTCGCATAATTTTCCTTAACCTTTTTAGACAACACGATTGTACACCGAAAAAATGATCAGATGTTCTAGAATTAAAAAAGGTGGCGATACAACAAAGTTTTTACAATAATCAGAACTGCAGCAAAGAGAGAATGAATTTCTTGCTTTCCATAATTCTTGGGAAAAGTGTGGCGAGGATATGCTGTCTTACACTAAGTTGAGCCAGTTTTGAGGCTTCTTCAGCATAATCAGTATCTTCAATCCGTGATCTGGCATCACTTAGATTTTCACTCATGACCTGATTTAGTCTAATGGCTGACTCCATACGGTTCTGTACTGCACCGAGTGTTCCCTGATAGGAACTAACCTCGCTTAAATATTTGTCAACCTGCGCAATCACACCTTCGGCATTCTGGGCACTCGTCAAGGAAAAGGACCAGCCTCCTTCACCGTCGCTTTTAATGGTGGAACTTGAGAAGGTAATTCCGAGATGATCTCCAATGCCACTGATACTAAAGCCCTCACTGAAGCCAGGTATGGAGATTTTATCATTAGGCTGCCCACTTACGGATATATCAATGGTTCCGCTGGCATTGAACAGTCCACAGTTATTCCCGTTTAAAATCTGTGCTCCGCCAAAGGTAGTTGCTCTGCTGATACGGTTTAATTCCTTGCATAGTTCTACCACCTCAAGATCCATCATTTCTCTGTCATCATCGGTGTAGGTACCGCTTGCCGCCTGAACCGAGAGGGTACGGATCCTCTGCAGCATATTCTTGTATTCATCAAGAGCACCTTCAATGGTCTGAGCCACCGCAATGCCGTCACCTAAATTACGCGCTCCCTGATTATAGCCATTGATTTGTGCGGTAAGACGATCAGCAATCATAAGACCGGCGGGATCATCTTTGGCAGAATTAATGCGTTTTCCGGAGGACAGACGAGCATAGGTCGTATTCAGCTCTGAAGATGTTTTGGAAAACATCCTCACTGCCTGCATCTGCGCAATATTGGTCAGGTACAGTGCCATACTGTCAACTCCATTAGATAGTTTGATAACTTTGCGTCTTATATCTCCGCCCTAAAAGGACGAGATTTTACAGCGCTTTTAAATCAAGTGGCTCTCACCCATGCCAAAGTTCATATAATAATATTCAGTTTATTTTTGGCATCTAAATATAATCGTCGTCACTGAAAAATCTCATATAGGTCTCATTAACAGTTCTAATATGCCGTTTATTATGGTTTTAATTAATATTAATCAAGAATAATTCAGAGCTCCACATCTATTAATCGGCACTTTCAGAAAAGTCTTGAGAATTTTGCATGATTTCGACAGCAAACCTTGGGGTAGCTCTCAAAATAACTTGTTAGCATTATTTTCATAATGTGATATAAATCAAAAATAACATTAAAAAAACGGATATCTATTTCAAATTTCTACAAAAATGCTTAATTTTACTTGATATCAAACTATGATACAGATACGCATTTTTAATGATTAAGGAGTTTAAATATGCCTAGATGTTTATGGTTCGTGATTGCAGCTGCTGCTCTTATCGTAGGCTAT
>CACYBT010000150.1 GCA_902772715.1 uncultured Succinivibrio sp. | reverse complement strand
TTGTGTGATTCGTGTCACACGAACTATCACAAAGGTTTGATAGATTTAAAAGGTATCAAACGTGGCAACTGCTATAAAGCTGAGTCATGTATGACAGCTATGAAAAATCAGCTGATTAGAGATCTAAGGGATAAATATTCTGAAGTATATGTAACTTTTGGTTACAAAACCAAATTTACAAGAGTTCAGAATCATTTATATAAAGATCATCATATAGATCTCGTTGCATTAGTGGAAATCCTTTGGCGAAGCCAAAGGATATCTATCTGATGAAAAAGGTTAGATGCCATAATTGAAAGATTTACAAGTCTAAAACTCTTAAAGGTTCTCGAAGAAAGTTGAATCAAGCACCGTTTACGGTAAAAGGTTTCAGACTTTTCGACAAGGTTAAGCTTGATGAAAAGATAGGATTTATCTACGGTAGAAGAACAAGCGGATCGTTTGATATACGCACCGTTTACGGTGAACATATCAATAGTTAGATAAGTTATAAAAAATTAAAACTTATTGAGAAAAGAAAGAATTGGTTAATTTCATTAAATGTTTAAATTATTTTGTGACAAATCTTTATGAAGATAATAGTTGCTATTGATTCTATGAAAGGAAGTCTCTCTTCTCTGGACGCCGGAGAGGCAATTGCTGCAGGTATTCATCGTGTCTATAGTGATGCGGAGGTAGTAGTAAGACCTCTTGCTGATGGCGGTGAAGGTACTGCGTCCGCACTAACTTTGGGTATGGGAGGAGTGTGGCATACCGTTAAAGTAACAGGTCCATTAGGGAATATGGTTGAGGCCGGATACGGTATTCTTGAGTCAAGCCATACTGCCATTATGGAGATGTCAGCTGCAGCAGGTATTACTCTTATTCCTAAAGAGAAACGTAATCCTATGCATACTACAACCTTTGGCGTCGGAGAGATGATTGTGGATGCCATCAGAAAAGGCTGTCGCAATTTTATAGTAGGGATCGGCGGAAGTGCGACCAATGATGGTGGTATCGGCATGCTGCAGGCATTAGGCTTTGAATTTATGAGTGCGGAGGGAAAAGCAGTAGACTATGGGGCTATAGGACTTTCACAGCTTGAAAGTATCAACACCGACCATGTTCTGCCTGAACTTCACGAGTGCAGTTTCAAAATTGCCTGTGATGTAAATAATCCCTTGTGTGGCGATAAGGGCTGCAGTGCCGTCTTTGGACCTCAGAAGGGGGCCACGGCGGAAATGGTGAAAAAAATGGATCTTGATCTTAATTATTATGGTGAGTTAACGCAAAAAGTTTTCCCTAAGGCTGACATGTTTTATCCTGGCACCGGTGCAGCCGGTGGACTCGGTTTTGCATTTCTGTCATATACCAATGCGGTACTGAAGTCAGGGATCAGCATTGTGCTTGAAGCAACCAGACTGGCCGACTATATAAAGGATGCGGATCTGGTGATTACAGGGGAAGGCAGACTTGATGCTCAGACGGTTATGGGAAAGGCTCCATCTGGTGTGGCTTCCTTGGCAAAGAAATACGGAAAGAAGGTTTTAGCCTTCTCAGGCTGTGTGTCAAAGGATGCCACAGCCTGCAACGCAGCCGGAATTGATGCTTTCTTCCCAATCTTAAGAGAGGTAGTAACTCTTGATGAAGCAATGCACTCAGACAATGCCAGAGCCAATATGGCAGATACTGTTGAACAGGTATTCAGGATCATACGTGCTTTCTCCTAGGTTTATCCAAAAGGCAGAATGAGGGCCTAACAAATCTCTCATCACTCTGTGACACAGTGTAGCGTAAGGAGAACTTAAAACAGCACTGATCTTATTTTCAAAATAACTTTCGGGAAGGCAAATCGCCAGCAAGCAAAAAATGAATTATGAATTTTCCACATTAGGTGCAGTACTTGGACTTGTAATTGCCATTTTTCTTATTGTCAGAAAGGTTAATCCCGCCTATAGCCTTATTGCAGGCGCCATCTTAGGTGGTCTCCTTGGTGGCGGAACCCTGACCTCAACGGTTAATGCGGTGATTTTGGGAGCGCAGGGCATGATGTCTCCTGTGCTCAGAATTCTAACTTCTGGAATTCTTGCCGGTATGCTAATTAAAACCGGAGCAGCAGAAAAGATTGCAGAAACTATTGTTAAGAGTTTTGGTGCCAAAAGAGCCGTGATCTCCATAACTCTGGCTACCATGATTATCTGTGCGGTAGGCGTATTCGTGGATATAGCCGTAATCACAGTGGCCCCAATTGCTCTTGCAATCGGCAATCGTGCCGGTTATACCAAGGCTTCTGTGCTGCTGGCCATGATTGGTGGAGGCAAGGCTGGCAACATTATTTCTCCTAATCCCAATACTATTGCTACTGCTGAAGCCTTTAAGGTGGATCTGTCATCACTGATTGCTGTCAATATTATTCCAGCGATAATGGCGGCGGTTGCGGCTATCATGATTGCCTCTATGCTGGCCTTTAAAAAAAATCAGGTCATGATTGAAAATTCCGATCTTGAGCAAGGAGAGAATAAAGAATTACCTTCCCTAAAAGCCTCTCTTGCAGGGCCGCTTCTAGTCGTTATTCTGCTTGCTCTTCGTCCTGTGGCTAATATTAGTGTCGATCCCCTGATTGCACTTCCTGTGGGAGGACTTGTCTGTGCACTCACTACAGGTCAGATTAGGAATGTGGTCTCTTATGCTGAGTTTGGCTTAAGTAAGGTGGTTTCAGTTTCAGTTCTTCTAATTGGTACCGGTACCGTAGCCGGTATTATCAAGGCCTCTGCACTGCAGTATGACGTGGTTGCTATGCTTAATTATTTTCAGATGCCAGCCTATCTTCTGGCTCCAATCTCAGGAATACTGATGTGTGGTGCCACAGCATCTACTACTGCAGGTGCAACTGTAGCCTCTCAGACTTTTTCTGAGGTGCTCGTCAGTCAGGGAGTACCTGCTTTATCTTCGGCAGCGATGATTCACGCCGGGTCTACAGTGATTGACTCTCTGCCTCATGGTTCCTTCTTTCATGCCACTGCCGGATCGGTATTTATGAACTTCAAACAGCGTCTTGCGCTGATCCCTTATGAGGCAGCAATCGGTCTTGTAAGTACGGTTATGGCTGTAATTGTCTATTTGCTATGATTTTTTGGCGTGGCGACAGCATTAGTAATGAGTATTATTCTTAAACATTGCCTTTTTATCAAAAGGCGCCGTAAAATCCTATGTGAGGATATGGCGAATGTCAAGCCCCTCTTGAAAAAATTTTAGATAACTGAAAACCAACCCTATGAACTAAGTCAGTTTCCCATTTATATGCGGAAACTGCTCAAGAATGTTTTGCGATACGGCGTAAATCTGAAAACCTAAAAGTAGGAATATAGTGGCCTGTTAAAATTTTCTTTTCTATAATTCTCTCTCGAGTTTCCGAAAATTATTTTAAAAAAAATTGGCTTAGAATGGCCTTTTAACAGGCGTTCTGTTCTTTAAAATATGATTATTCCTTTTTAAGAGGTTTTAGCGTACGATACTAGTG
>CACYBT010000149.1 GCA_902772715.1 uncultured Succinivibrio sp. | reverse complement strand
TTAGCCTAACTTCTAAGGGTTAGAGCTTCTGCTCTCTTATGAGGTTCATTAAGCCACAGTCTCTTTAGGAACTCCGGCTGCTCTAGTTTCTTGACTAGACTCACTTTAAGCCTTGCAAGTCCTGCCCTTGTGGATTTTATAGTAGATGATGAGTTAAAAAATACAACGGCAATACCTCATTAACTTTGCGCCTTATATCCCGCCCTGAAGGACGGGTTTTACGACGCCTTTTGATAAAAACGAGGTTGGATTTGAGCATTCACCCCCTCAATTTGCAATGAGCATATTACAAAGCCTCTTCATTTTCTTCAGAAGTTCTGATCCTTATTACTCTTTCAACATCAGAGATGAAAATCTTGCCATCACCTATTTTACCAGTATGCGCAGTTTCAATAATAGTATTGACACATTCATTCACCATCTCATCTGCAATCACAATCTCAAATTTAATTTTAGGCAGAAAGTCCACAGTATATTCTGCGCCACGATAAAGTTCAGTATGCCCTTTTTGACGTCCAAATCCTTTGACATCTGAAACGGTAAGCCCCTTGATCCCGATAAGGGACAGCGCTTCTCTGACATCATCAAGTTTGAAGGGTTTTATAATTGCTACAATGCGTTTCATAAACATGCTCCTTAAATACTGTAACTGCGTTCACCATGAGAAGAGAGATCAAGTCCCTCAGATTCCTCATCTGCATGCACACGAAGACCAACGAGAAGATCTGCAAGTTTAAAGGCCAAATAGGAAATTATTCCCGACCATACCAGGGTTACAATAATTGACATAAACTGACCATAAACCTGCCCACTGATACTTGCATAAGCACCTTTAAATCCGGTACCGCCAAGCGCTGGTGAACAGAAAATTCCGGTAAGGATCCCACCTACAATAGCCCCGATGCCATGAATACCAAATACATCAAGGGCATCATCCACCTTAGTCCGGCGTTTAAATCCATGCACTCCCCATAGACAGGTTAAACCACAGGCAATGCCAATGACAAAGGCTCCTATTGGACTTACAAAAGCACAGGCTGGAGTAATTCCCACCAAACCGGCAATGACACCTGAAGCAGTACCTAGGGTTGAAGGCTTTTTAAAGATGATCCATTCGGCAAACATCCAGGTTAAAGCCGCTGCAGCCGGACAGATTACGGTATTTATGAAGGCTAGAGCACTGACACCATCAGCACTTAATTCTGAGCCTGCATTAAAACCAAGCCATCCGATCCACAAAAGACAGGCTCCAATATAGGTTAAAGAAAGATTATGAGGCAGCATGGAAACCTTGCCTAAATCATGTCTTTTACCCACAAGTCTGGCACCAATCAAACCACATACCGCGGCATTGATATGGACTACCGTACCTCCGGCAAAATCATAGGCATTAAAGACAGAATCAATAAAGCCGCCGCCCCAAACCTGATGACATAAAGGAGCATATGAGAATATTATCCAAATGCTGATGGAGATGAGCAAAGCAGAAAAGCGGATCCTCTCCACAGTGGCCCCCACAATAAGACATGCGGAAATCGCACAGAATGCCCCCTGAAAAATTACAAAAGTAAATTCAGATAGTGTTCCGGAAACCCTATTTAAATCAATCGAGTACAGAAATACATTCTTAAAATCACCGATCAAACTACCTAAAAACCCTTCAGTAGAACCAAAGGCGATACTATAACCTAAAATAAACCATAACAGAATGGCTATGGAAAAAACAGCAAGACACTGCTCTATAGTTGACAGAATATTTTTAGAACGGGTAAGCCCCCCATAAAATAAACCAATCCCAGGGATTGACATTAACAACACCAGCATGGCTGACATCAGAATAAAGCCATTATCGACAACAGATAATTCCTCAGAAGCACATGAAGGATAGGAATACAGCATAAAGGCCGCTATTAAAAATTTACTTTGAAAATGTTTCATATTGACTCCTTAATTCTAAATTAGGATGTCTTTACAATATGCAAATTCTGAATTTTATACAAGTATATGCACTATAAATATGCAATTACCATAGAAATTACGTAAACTGCACTATAATTAAACGCATTTGCAGCATAAAAAGGGCCAAATTGGCGCAAGGAAGACTATTAGAGAAAAAAGAGCGAGCTTATGGGCAAAAAAAAATCGGTGCCCCGACGAACACCGATTTAACTAAACTTTATTAAAAACGTTTATAGAGAGTTCTTAGAACCTAAACGTTCAAAGGCTTCCTGAAGACGCTCAACTAAACCTTCCTGTCCCTTACGTAACCATACACGTGGATCGTAGAACTTCTTGTTTGGAACATCAGGATCGGTACCATCACCTAACTGGCCCTGCAGACGGTTTTCGTTCTCCTTGTAAAACTTAAGAATACCATTCCAAGTTGCCCACTGGGTATCAGTATCAATATTCATCTTGATAACACCATAGGATACGGAATCACGGATTTCCTGTTCTGAAGAACCTGAACCACCGTGGAAAACAAGGTTGAGAGGTTTCTCTGAAGCAGTCTTGAACTTCTCGTGAACATATTTTTGAGAATCACGCAGAATAGTAGGTTTTAACTTAACATTACCTGGCTTGTAAACACCATGTACATTACCGAAAGAAGCGGCAATGGTGAAGTTAGGAGAAATAGCGGACAATTTTTCATAAGCATAGGCTACATCCTCAGGCTGAGTATATAAGGCCGACTCATCTTTACCAGAATTGTCAACGCCATCTTCCTCACCACCGGTACAGCCTAACTCTAACTCAAGGGTCATGCCGATCTTTGACATACGCTCTAAATACTTGCAGCACAGCTCAACATTGTCCTTTAAAGTTTCCTCGGAAAGATCGATCATATGAGAGGAAAATAAAGGCTCACCGTGCTCTTTGAAGTATTTCTCACCGGCATCCAAAAGGCCATCTATCCATGGCAGCAGTTTCTTGGCACAGTGATCAGTGTGTACTACTACAGGAACACCATAGTCAGCAGCTACATTACGAGCATGTAAAGCACCAGAAATGGCACCTTTGATAGCGGCATACTGAGGGATATCTGACTTCATGCCCTTGCCTGCTAAAAACTGAGCGCCACCATTTGAGAACTGAATCATTACAGCAGAACGTGCCTTGGCTGCAGCCTCAAGCACACCGTTAATAGTATCAGTACTGACACAGTTTACGGCAGGGAAAGCGTAACCATTCTCACGGGCAACCTGAAATAACTTCTGAAGATTCTCACCAGTAACTACACCAGGCTTAACAACATCTAAAATCTTAGTCATGAAAATACCTTTAATACATAAAATTTCTATATCTCTAAATGCCAGTTAACTACTGGCATCTTATACTGCTTATTCAGCGCCACGTCTCTCAAGAATTTCGACGGCAGGAAGTTTCTTACCTTCAACAAACTCTAGGAAAGCACCACCACCTGTGGAGATGTAGGAAATTCTATCCTGAACATTGAACTTCTGGATAGAAGAAATGGTATCACCGCCGCCGGCTACGGAGAAGCCGTCAGAATCAGCGATTGCCAAAGCCATTGACTTGGTGCCAGAGGCAAACTGATCGAACTCAAAAACACCAACAGGGCCGTTCCACATAATGGTCTTGGCTCCTCTGATAACAGCATTGATGTTGGCCATAGTCTTAGGACCTAAGTCGAAAATCATATCATCATCTTCAACTTCGTCGATATTTTTGGTAACAGCAGGGGTCTTTTCATCAAAGGCTTTACCAACTACTACATCCACAAACTCTGGAAGTTTTACCATTGAAGCAAGTTTCTGGGCCTCTGGAATAAGATCAGGCTCATACAGAGATTTGCCAACCTTATGACCGGCAGCAGCAATAAATGTATTGGCAATACCACCGCCTACAATAAGCAGATCACAGATCTTAGACAGGGACTCTAAAACCGTGAGTTTGGTTGAAACCTTAGAACCGCCAACAATAGCCACCATAGGTTTTTGTGGGTTATCCATCACCTTACCTAAAGCCTCCAACTCAGCACTTAAAAGTGGGCCGGCACAGGCAACAGGAGCATACTCAGCCACACCATAGGTAGTTCCCTGAGCACGGTGAGCGGTACCAAAAGCATCCATAACGAAAACATCACACAAAGCTGCATATTTCTTGGCCAGCTCTGGATCATTCTTCTTCTCGCCCTTGTTGAAGCGGCAGTTTTCTAATACAACTACTTCGCCTTCCTTAACGTCACAGCCATTTAGATAATCTCTCTCAAGACGTACATTAACGCCTGGCAATAAGGTACCAATATAATCAGCAACAACTTTAAGAGAAAACTCCTCGGCAAACTCTCCTTCGGTTGGACGGCCTAAGTGAGAGGTAATCATTACCTTAGCACCTTTTTCTAAGGCCAGTTTAACAGCAGGTAATGATGAAACGATACGTTTGTCGGAGGTGACCTTGCCATCTTTAATAGGTACGTTCAAATCAGCACGGATTAAAACGCGTTTGCCTTTTAAATCAAGATCAACCATCTTTTTAATAGCCATAGTTTGTTTTCCTCATAAATTAAAATTGCATGAGCAGGACATGGTAACTGAAATGTCAGAAACAACCTGCCGATGCGACTTAAACATTTTAAACATTGAGATTTTACCACAATTGACGACTTTTTTAGTAAGTTCAAAATAAGAATTTGCTACTTACATTGAAGAATATTAAAAAAATCTCTACTCAAAAACTCAACACATAGCGGTAAAAAATCAGAAGATGGATTTAGGCACTAATCTATAGCCTACCCAAAAAACTATTAACTTATCCTAATGTACG
>CACYBT010000148.1 GCA_902772715.1 uncultured Succinivibrio sp. | reverse complement strand
CCACATAATAAGCCTTAGTATCATCCATAATGCCAAAATGCACTGCAAGAGATTCCGTCTGCAAGATCAGTTTTTCAAGATAAGGCGTAATCAGATCTTTAAGATCGAGATTTTCTGAGGCAGCATTGCCTAAAGACACTAGTTTGAGCCATAACTGAATAGTTTTATCTGAATTCTGCCGAATCAGTTTAAGACGAAGCATATCCTCAATCAGCACATATACAGAACTGCGTGGCAGGCCCGTAATCGCGATAATTTCAGATATGCTACAGCGACGATGTTTCTGCAAGACCTCAAGAATATTTAAGGCTCGCTGTAATGCCGGAACTTTAATAGGAGATGCCATTATGAAAAAGATCTAAAATGAAACTGACACTATCCTGGAATAATCATCCCCAATTCACGCATTTTGGCAATTTTGTAACGCAGCGTACGAGGTGATATTCCTAATTTTTCTGAAACTTCCTGTCGTGAGCCTCTGTATTCAATTAAAGCATCTAAAATGATCTGATATTCCTGCTGCTTTAACTCACCACCTAAATCATTGGGAATTTTCTGATTTCTTACCGCATCATCAGGTAAATCAGACCTCTGCTCCTGTTCAAGATCTAAACTTGGACTTAATCCTTCACTTTCAGGATCTGTATTTAACAGAGATTGTTCCAATGAAGCCTCATCAAGAATAATGCATGCTGCATCTACTTTGCCATTATTAGCCAAAATCAAGGCTCGCTGCATAACATTATCAAGTTCACGCACATTGCCAGGCCAGGCATAGGATAGTAATTTCATTTCAGCATCCTTTTCAAGACTTGGTATAGCAACAGATGTTTCTTTAGCATGTTTTGACAACAGGAATTTAGCAATAGGCAGAATATCCTTTGGTCTTTTTGCCAAAGGTAACCATTTAAGTGGAAACACGTTTAAACGATAATACAGATCTTCGCGAAATTTCTTCTCCGCCACAGCCTGCTTTAAATCCCGATTTGATGTCGCAATTACTCTCACGTCAAGAGCAATAGTTTTGCGCGAGCCTAACCTTTCAACTTCCTTTTCCTGCAGCACACGTAGTAATTTAGCCTGCAAAGACAGATCCATTTCCGTAATTTCATCTAAAAGGATTGTTCCACCCTGTGCCTGTTCAAATTTACCAGGACAGGCCTGCACCGCTCCGGTAAAAGCGCCCTTTTCATAGCCAAACAGGGTAGATTCAAGCATAGAGTCTGGGATGGCCGCACAGTTTATAGCCACAAAAGGTCCTGCAGCACGATTGGATTTATCGTGAATATAACGGGATAGTACTTCCTTTCCAGAACCCGAAGGTCCTGTCACCATAACCGTAGCATCTGATGAGGCCACTTTTGCTGCCAGCGCCAAAAGCTCCTTCGTGGAAGGATCAGCATAAACAGGCTCTCCGCCCACGGATTTACTGACAGGTACATATCTTGAGACCTGATTTAGAAGCACTTCCGGGGCAAAAGGCTTACTAAGATAATCTATGGCCCCATCTCGCATAGCCTTAACCGCACCGTTGATATTGGCATAGGCTGTCATTAACAGCACCGGTAACTGCGGATATTTTTCATGAATGTTATTCATGAGAGTATGTCCATCCATACCCCCCATCTGAATGTCAGAAATAACCATATCAATTTTATTTTTGGCTAAGATCTGCAAGGCCTCCTCCCCATTTGAGGCCTCCACACAAACATATCCAGTCAGCATTAAAGTATCTACAATGGCTTCTCTTAATTCACCATCATCATCAACTACAAGAATTTGACTATTGCTCATTAACTTCCCTATTTTAGGCTACATTTTTCTGTGGACCTGCAATATTACTGCTGGAAGGTTCAAGATCCCCAGTATATTTTGGAATAAGAAGGGTAAACACCGTCTCTTCTTCATCTGATGTAAGTTCAACCTTACCCTGGTGCACCTTGGCCACAGCCATTACCACAGCCAGTCCAAGTCCCGTACCATTGCTCTTGGTGGTGAAGAAAGGTTCAAAAATCTTTCTTTGGGTTTCCTTGCTGATTTGAGGTCCGTTATTTTTTACGCTAATCATAATATTCTTATCATCAGCATCTAATCTAATATTAACTTTTTTTGCACCAGCTTCAATAGCATTTGTCACTAAATTTGTAATTGCCCCATTCAAGGCCGTGACATTTCCTAAAATTCTCATCGGTCTTGGTCCGATATCCGTAGTTAATTGCGCTCCGTTACGTTCAACCACAGAAACCACACTTGCAGAGACATCCTCAACAATATCTACGGCATCCAGGGCTTTAACACTCTGCTCACCAGAACGGGCATACATCAGAATATCACTGACCTGTGACTCTAATGCTTGCAGACGTGACATCAGTTTCTTCTGAAAAGTACTGCGCGCTGTTGCAGGAAGATTTGCATTACCAAGATTTGCTGCATAGAGAATCGCAGCACTTAAAGGGGTTCGTATCTGATGAGCAAGCGAAGCGGCCATTCTTCCTAACGATGACAGCCTTTCCATATGGTTTACTTTGTCAGTTAACTGACGAGTAGCGGTCTGATCCGTCATCTGCACCAGCTGTCCGTGCGATAAAGGAGTGGTAGACACCTGAAGTTTTTTGCCATCCACGGTGGAAATTTCCTGACCGTCATCTTTTTGAGGACGAAATACCGCATTGATAACCTCATACCATTTTCTACCAACCAAATCGCTGATCCCCAGCATGCAAAGAGCCGAGTGATTGGCCTTGGCAACAGTGCCTCTCTCATCTAGAACAATGATTGCAGAAGGTACCTTTTCAAAGATTTCTTGATATTCATTAAAACTTGAATGTAAATCGGACATAAAATCGTTCCCCCATTTTTTCTTTGGGACATTCAAGTTTTATGCCATATAATATTTATGCTTTAAATTCAGCAAGTTATTTCCTTCACTCCTCGGTATGACAGGAAATTGACTTTAATCTCAGGCTACTAGAGATTTTTTTCTTTCTTGATCAGCTCAAAGGCGGCCTGTATATCCTTAGCCTTCTCAGTATAAAGACTGATCATTTCCTTAGTGAGTCCCTGAGCCGCCAGTTTATCAGGATGATATTTTAACATCAGCCGCTTGTAGGCCTTTTTAATGTCCGGTGCTGAGGTATTAGCGTCTACGCCTAGAACTTCATAGGCTGACTCCAGTTTGGATTTTCCAGCATAACCGTTTGCAGAATAGCCGTTATTAGAGTAGGAATTCTCATAACTATCCCCTTTCTCATAACTGTAATCACTGCGATTGTAGGAATTTTCGTAACTATAAGAGCCCCGGCCGCTTTCAAACTGCATTTCAGCATAACGGGCACTGATAAAACGTTCCATAGAGTCACGGGAGGCACCAAGCAGGGTGGCAATCTGCATGAGACGATGATACTCCTCGTCCGAAAGCACCCCGTCACTTAAGGCTAACTGAACCTGGATCTCTAGAATAAAGGAGATAAAACCGAAATTATCACCAGTGAGCCTTTTTATTTCATCGGTGGTTTCATGTACTGCAAAACCATCGTTTTTACCTCTGGTAAAAGCATCAATGGCAAGTTTGCGCATTTGCTGATTAAGCGACATCAGATTCATGATCTGGTTGGCTTTCTCAATGTGCTCCTCATTGATCCTACCGGCCCCCCGAGCCACATATCCCATAAGTTCAAAGGTGACTCTTACCAAAGATGCATTGTAATTGGCGTTATGCGTAAACTCTCTTACCGCAGCATCATTCTGCAATCTTCTTTTAAGTGCGGGTTTATCAAAAATAAAGAATCCTATGAGTGCAAACAACAGAGCACTTAACATTCCCTTTAGAAATAAAAAACCCAGCACAAAACCGACTAGCGTACCTTTAAACTTGCCCATACATTACCTATGTATAATCACTGTATAATTTCTTTAGATAATCAAATGCACCTTGAATTGCCTTGGCCTTATCTGTATAAATAGCAACCATATCCTCAGAAAGATTCTGTGCCGCCAATCTGTCAGGATGATATTTAAGCATCATTTTCTTATAGGCTTTCTTGATATCATCCAAAGTAGCCTTTGAAGTTAACTGCAGAATTTCCAGGGCTTCTTGGGTTTTAGATCCCCGTTTAGCACCGCTATTGGCATTACCAGAACTTCTTCTGCCTTTACCTTTGCCTGATGATTTTGCAGATGAGCCGCCTCCTGATAACCTCTCATACTGCTCATTTTCAAAATCCCTGGCAAAACGGGCCTCAGCACCATTTGACTTAAAGAGTCTCTTTAAAGCAGCCTGCGAGGCGCCCAAAGCCTTACCGATGTAGTTTAGGCGTTCCCTGACCTCATCAAGAATGTTATCCTCATAGGTGGCAATCATCAGCGCATAGTTTAAAACATAGCTGATATAGTCACGATTCTTGCCAATGTACAGCAGATAGTCCGCAATAAACTCATCTACGTTAAATTCAGGATTTAAAGCCATATTAAAGGCTTCGACCGCCAGTACTCTTTCCTCTTTGGAGGCCTTAAAATGTGCAATGACATCTTCGGCATTCTCAACATAAACCTCCAAATCTTCAACATTTGCGAGAATATAACCGGCTACAGTATAAATGTTTTCATATAATGACGCTTTATTCTCACGATTCTTTTTCTGCACCGCTTTAATCTGGCGCTGAACCTTCTTTTCCTCTTTAAGTCTAGCCTCTTCCTGCTCCTGCAAAGCCTGCTCTTCCTGACGTTTTTTTTCTGTTAAAACCTTGTCTACCTTCTGAGCATATTTAGGTCTGTCGTATAAAAAATAGCCTGCAAGTGGCGTAATCAAGACCAGCAGGAAATGCGAACAGATGTACGATAGTACAAGTCCTATCAAGAACCCAAAAAAAGAACCGATATAGCTGAATTTGACTCCAGCCGTTTTTCCTTTCTCTCGTAATCCCATTTCTTAAATGCTGCTATTATATTTCGTTGTTTTGTAAGTATGAATTAACTGCTGCAAGACGCTCAAGACTGCCGACATCAAACCAGTTTCCCCTGAGGAGCTCTCCGCGCATGCGTCCTTCTTCAGACCACTTTTTAAACAGAGGAAGAAGAGGCATTTTTGTCACCTGAAGACCAGTAAACGCCAAAGATGAGTACATGGCCGCACCCGAAAAGGTATAATCAGAGCCGATACGACATCTTCCATCATCATCTAGGGAAAAATCTCCCTTAAGATTATGCTTAGGATTTTCTACAAGGTGAAGTCTTGCCAAAGCGCCGTTCTCAAGCGGCGTTAAAAACTGCGTGTAATCCGCATCAATAAAGGTATCCCCATTGATCACTAGAAAATTATCACCTTCAAAAAAAGGCAAGGCTTTAATGATCCCTCCTGCCGTTTCAAGTCCGCTTTTTCCTTCAACTGAATGGGTTACCTTGACCTTAAACCTCGAACCATCTCCGATGAAGTCAACAATCTTTTCAGAAAGATAAGCAGAGTTGATTACAATATCATCAATCCCGCATTTTTTTAATTTTTCAATATGCCACTGCAACAGCGGCTTACCCCCTACTGCAACCAGAGGTTTAGGGATTGAATCCGTAAGCGGTCTTAGTCTCTCGCCTCTACCTGCCGCCAAGATCATTGCTTTCATTAGAAATTTCCCTTTACGTACTTTTTGATGATTTCGCTTATAATCGCAAAATGAGGATCACACTGGCACTCCTTGAGCGTATAGTCAATTACTCTTGGCAAATCCAAAAGATAACCATGTTTTCCATCACGCAGTGACAGTCTTATGAAGATCCCAAGAACCTTGATGTGACGCTGTAAAGAAACCATGTGCACAAGTTTTACAAAGTCCTTATAATCAAGATCCCTGATAAGACCCTGACGGCCATAGGCTCTGTAGGCCTCTAATAGTAAACTCTCGATAAGTTTTTCTTCAAGATTGACATAACAGTCATACAGAAGCGATGCCAAATCATAAGTAAACGGCCCTCTTACCATGTCCTGAAAATCAATGACCGCCACAGTATCATCCTTCATCACCATCAGATTTCTGCTGTGGAAATCACGATGCATAGCAATATAAGGCATATTTCTTATGCTTAAGAAAAGATACCTGTACGCTTCATGAAGTTGCTGCCGCTCCTTTGCAGTAAGTACCACTTGCAGCTTCTTCTCAAGCATCCAGATTTCAAAAAGAGAAACCTCCGTCTGCATAAAGGCTTCATCAAAAAGAGGAAGTGCTACATCATTAGGAATAAGAGGCAGTTTTAGAAGTTCTCCTAAGGCTTTTTGGTAGTAAGCACTGCGCTTATCACCTACAGCAACCATGGAAAAAGTTACGTTGCCAAGGTCTTCTAGGACCATAAAACCCCGATCAAAATCTATGGCCTTGATGGCTGGCACCTTAACCAAAACATTGGCAAGCGCCTTATCAATGGCTACAAACTCCTTGTTCTTTTGAGAGTCAGGAGGTGAATCCACTGCAATAAGATTATGCTTGGCAATACGGAAATAACGTCTTAAACTTGCATCCCCATTTAACGGTTCAAGACTTACACTCTCGTCGTTTAAGAAATTTTTAACAAATACCGATAATGCTAATTCTCTATTGTCAGTCACGTTTAAATACCAAATCCCATACACCATGTCCCAGATTCTGACCGCGTTTTTCAAATTTAGTCAAAGGACGCCAAAGTGGGCGTGGAACAAAGGTGCCATCTTGTGATGTATTTGTGAAGCCCTGTGCTCGCTGCATAACCTCGAGCATCTGTCTTGCATAGTCTTCCCAGTCAGTAGCCATACGCAGTTCACCCCCTGATTTTAATAGCGGGGCAACAAGTCTTAAAAATTCATCGTCAATAAGTCTTCTTTTAACATGACGTTTTTTAGGCCACGGATCAGGGAAGAAGATCTGCAGCACATCAATGCTTTGCGGAGGAATGCAGTGGCTTAAGATCTCAAAGGCATCATGCTGAATAATTCTGACATTGCTGCATTCTTGTTCGGCAATGAGTTTTAAGGCAGAACCTACCCCGGGCGGATGCACTTCAATCCCAAGATAATTGGAAGCAGGATCATTTTTGGCCATTTGCACAAAAGATGTTCCCATACCAAACCCAATTTCAAGAACCAAAGGTGCCTTTCGTCCAAAATACTGTTGAAAATCAAGATATTCAAGATTATCAACAGGAATAAGATATTTAGGACCAAGTTCTAAAATGGCTCGACTCTGTCCCTGAGTCATGCGCCCTGCTCTTACCACATAGGACTTTATTCTGCGATGCTTTAAGTCATTGCCATCATCGGATGCAGGTGCTATTGTCTCTTGAGATTGCATGATTATATGAGTTCAAGTTTTTGCATTTCACTCTTGATTTCAGCACGCAGGCTTTCACTTACAGGAAGAATAGGGATCCTGGTTTCTTCAGTACATAAACCTAAAAGTGAGGCCGCATATTTGGCAGGAGCAGGACTTGGCTCTTTAAACATCAGACGATGCAGCGTCATAAGTCTCAACTGCTCAATAGAGGCTTCATACCACATATTCTTGGCGGTCAGTTCCTGAACCTTGGCAACATAGGCAGGAGCTGCATTGGCGGTCACGGAAATAACTCCCACGCCACCTGCGGCATTAAATCCCACGGCAGTGGCATCCTCACCTGAAAGCCAGGTAAAATCCTTTTTAATCATGTTTCTTTCAATCCATGGTCTTTCAAGATTTCCTGTCGCATCCTTGATCCCGACAATACGCTCAAGTTTGGCAAGTCTTGCCACCAGTTCCGATGAAATATTAACCACAGTACGTCCTGGCACATTGTATAAAAAGATTGGCAATGAAGTATTGTCATGCACCATCTTAAAATGAGCGTATAAACCTTCCTGATTTGGTTTATTGTAATACCCGGCATTATGCAAAAGACAGTCAGCACCAGCCTTCTCAGCGGCATTTGACAGGGCAATGGCCTCTACAGGATTGTTGGAACCGGCGCCAGCCATCACCAGAATACGCCCTTTGACAATATCCACAACTGTCTTAATGGCCTCAACATGCTCCTCAAAGGAAAGAGTTGGACACTCTCCCGTGGTACCAGTTACCACAATACAGGAAGTTCCATTCTTTATCTGAAACTCAACTAAACGCTCAAACCCTTTGAGATCGAGTTTATTGTTTTTGAATGGTGTCACAAGGGCAACCATTGATCCTTGATACTTCTGCATAGCACACCCCGCATGGTTAAATCATTAGTTACGTCTTAAAGTAGGGAATAAAATCACATCACGAATAGTATGACTGTTGGTAAAGAGCATGACCGTACGATCAATACCGATACCTTCACCTGCAGTTGGAGGCAAGCCAAACTGCATGGCGGTTATATAATCCTCATCATAATACATGGCTTCATCATCACCGGCATTTTTAGCCTCAGCCTGCTGTCTGAAACGACCGGCCTGATCGTCAGGATCATTTAGCTCCGAAAAGCCATTGCCAATTTCACGGCCTCCGATAAAAAATTCAAAACGATCGGTAAAATCCTCATCCCCGTCAGTTCTTCTGGCAAGAGGCGACACCACAGCAGGATAACTCGTAATGAAGGTCGGCTGCTGCAAATTAGCCTCTACTAACTCATCAAAAAGCGCAGTAATGTAATGGCCTAAAGTCCATCCCTTCATGATTTCTATATGGTGTTTTAGGCATAACTCTCTTGCCCTGTTTTCATCAGCAAGATCCTCTAAAGTGATGCCGTGACCATATTTCACAATTGACTCTTTCATGGTGAGTCTGTCAAAAGGCTTTGCAAAATCAAGATCAAGACCTTCCTCGCCTTCCTTTCCATAGTGGATCTTGGTAGAGCCCAAAACTTCCAAAGACATGCTCTTGTATAATTCTTCCGTAAAATCGATAAGATCACGATAATCATGATAGGCCATATAGAACTCCATCATGGTAAATTCCGGATTGTGTCTCACATCAATACCTTCGTTACGGAAATTACGATTTATCTCATACACCCGCTCAAAGCCGCCTACCACCAGACGCTTAAGATAAAGCTCCGGGGCAATACGCAGATACATATCCATATCAAGAGCATTATGATGAGTGATAAACGGCTTGGCATTGGCACCACCCGGAATAACATGCATCATTGGCGTCTCAACTTCCATGAACTGATGCTCGTTCATGAATTTACGGATGAAGGATACTACCTTGGTGCGGATCTCAAAGGTGCGACGCGAATCCTCATTGGCAATAAGATCCACATAGCGCTGACGGCAGCGTGATTCCTGATCGGTCAGTCCATGGAATTTTTCAGGCAGCGGTCTTAAGGCTTTGACTAATAATCTTAGGGCACTCACATGCAGTGATAACTCACCGGTCTTGGTTTTGAAAGCATAACCGCTTACTCCGACAATATCTCCCAAATCAAGTTTCTTGAAGACTTCCTGATATACGCCTTCAGGTAAATTGTCTCTGGCGACATAAATCTGAATGCGTCCCCCCATATCCTGCAGCGTGGCAAAACCAGCCTTTCCCATAATTCTTCTAGTCATAACTCGACCAGCGATAGTATAGGTATTTTTTTCCTCTTCTAAAGTTTCAGTTGATTTGTCCTTACAGGCTGCAAACACATCACGGGAAAGTGCATCTCGTCTAAAATCATTAGGATAGGCCTGTCCTTTTTCCCTAAGCGCATTCAATTTGTCACGCCGATCCTGCATTACATTGTTCAATGGCTCATTAGAGCCTAAGTTTTCTTGTGTCATAACAACATATTCCTAAAATTTATTTAAAGTCCAGACTTTAAACTTGCTTCTATAAACTGATCTAAATCTCCATTCAGAACTTTGGTGGTATCCCGGCATTCCACACCGGTACGCAAGTCTTTGATGCGAGAATCATCCAAAACATAAGATCTAATCTGACTGCCCCAGCCGATATCTGACTTGCTGTCTTCTATTTCCTTCTGAGCACTCATGCGCTTTTCAAGTTCGAGGTTGTAAAGACGGGCGCGAAGCTGTTTCATCGCCTGATCGCGGTTCTGAAACTGTGAGCGTTCATTCTGACAGGAAACGACAATTCCTGTGGGTATATGAGTAATTCTGACTGCCGATTCGGTTTTATTGATATGCTGACCTCCTGCCCCTGATGAACGATACACATCAACACGCAAATCAGCAGGATTAATCTCAATTTCAATATTGTCATCAACTTCAGGATACACATAGGCCGAGCAGAAGGACGTATGACGGCGATTATTAGAATCAAACGGAGATTTGCGCACGAGACGGTGAACTCCTGTTTCTGTTCTAAACCAGCCATAGGCATGCTCGCCTTCAAAGCGCAAGGTGGCAGATTTTATTCCCGCCACTTCACCTTCTGATAATTCAGTGACAGTCACATTAAAACCGTGTTTTTCACCGAATTTGACATACATACGCATGACCATTTCGGCCCAGTCCTGCGCCTCGGTACCCCCAGATCCGGACTGAATATCCATGTAGCAGGGATCGTTATCATTCGGTCCACTGAACATTCTCTGTAACTCAAGGTGCTCTAGCTCGGTCTCAAGCCTTGCCAATTCCGCAAGAGACTCTTCATGATAGGTGGCATCGCCTTCTTCCTTTAGCAATTCCTCAAGTTCTAGCAAATCACTAAAGCCGCTCTCCAAATCCTTGAAAACATTTACCACTGATTCAAGAGACTGCCGTTCTCTGCCTAACTCCTGCGCCTTTTTAGGATCATTCCACAAATTAGGATCTTCGAGCAAACCGCGGACTTCCTCAAGACGTTCCTGCTTTGCAGTTAAGTCAAAGATACCCCCTTAACTCGTCAACTCTCTGCTTTAGAAGATGAACCTGTTCGGTAATCGATATTACTTCTTGCGCCATTTTAAATCTCTTATTTTACAGCTAATAACTGTCTGATTATACCAAAAACATAATCATTATGCTGAACTGAATACACTGTGACCTATTTTGCAGTACGCCTCAAGCTGAGGTAAAAAATTGTCCTAAAGAGTACATTTTAACAAGATAAATGGCGATAATTGATAAAATTGAGGCTAAACAGTTACGATAAATTCACAACACTCGATGGCCAAACTTAAAATTAGGAGTAACTAAGATAAAATCCCCTGCGTCTATTGCAATCTTCTGTGCTAAAATTGCCACAAACACTACGATAAAAAAAGAAACCACTTTTTTTAAGTCTAGTGTCTAAAAAAATCAGATTAAGCGCATAAGGCTTTCGACGTAATTACAATTAACACCTTAAAGTAAGATGTCTACAAAGGACAAACATATGTTACAAGATGACATTAAAACAACGGTAAAAATGGCTTTAATTGAGGATTTTGGCGGAGTTTTAGATCCCTCCTTGGACGTAACCGCCCAACTGATTGCACAAGATGCTGTCAGTCATGCCTCGGTAATTACGCGTGAGGCTGGTATTTTCTGCGGAAAAGAGTGGGTAGAGGAAGTTTATCTGCAGTTAGGCAATCAGATTGAACTGCAATGGTTTGTCAAGGACGGAGATGTCATAGAGCCTGGTGAACAGCTATTCTCCCTAAAGGGAAATTCTAGACTAATTCTTACAGGTCAGAGAACTGCCATAAATTTCATGCAAACTCTATCTGGAGTAGCCACCGAGGTATCCAAATATGTAAAGCAGATGGAAGGCACCAACTGTAAACTTCTGGATACGCGCAAGACCATTCCATGTCTGCGCAGCGCTTTAAAATATGCTGTAGTCTGTGGCGGAGGAATAAACGACCGTATTGGTCTTTTTGATATGTTTTACATACGAGAAAATCATATCCTATCCTGCGGTGGCATTAACAATGCCATTCAGACTGCCAAAAAACAGCATCCTGAACTAAAAATTAAGATTGATGTCAGTAACCTCGATGAATTACAGCAAGCTTTGGACAATAAGGCTGATATCATCACCTTAGATAATTTTGACTATGACACTATCGTACTCGCGGTAAAACAGGTCAATCACAGTGCTCTTTTGGAGGTCAGCGGCAGTATAAATCTTGATACTGTAGGCAGATTTGCCAAAACCGGAATTGATTTCATTTCGGTGGGAGCCATCACCAAAAATATTAAGGCTCTAGATCTGTCAATGAAATTTGTAAAAAGTAACTGCTAATTTCGTGATTATCTCATTAGGGTTACGCAAAAAAAACGCTATGCCACATATGACGCTTGACGTTCTCCTCTAACTGAAGCAAAAGGATCCCTACTGTAGAGGCTAATTGCTTAGCCCTCTT
>CACYBT010000147.1 GCA_902772715.1 uncultured Succinivibrio sp. | reverse complement strand
GGAACTTAAAAAAAGCTCTTTTAAATAGGCTGTTTTATCCACATAATAGGCATTTCTTTCTATAATCTCGGCAAAATTCTCACTGCCAGTCAGAAACAACAAATCCTTTGACATATGCTCTCCCCTATAAAACAAGTTGTCTCTATTCTAGCACAGTCATCAACATTATGAGGATTACTGAGGGACTTTTGTAATTTAGCATACTCGAATTATTGGGGCTTTTATTCTAATTTTCTAAAGTTCTTTACTTTGAGAAAACGTCCTCACTACAAAATGCCGCCAAGTACCTTTGCCTAAAATTTACCAAAAAACTCGCCTGAGCACAATTTTAAAGCCATGCCTAAACCATATAAATGATAACCTAAATCCGATAATGACCGCTTTCTCCCAAAAAATCCCCTAGGTTTTAAAGACTTATTTAAGTCCTATGCTTACTCACTCATACCTATAACCAAGCAGACTTGGAATTACAGCATAGCCAATCTTTTTGTAGACAGCACAGCGCTTTTGAAAAGCCCTATCGAGTACGGGCACCAATTCATCGCAAAAATCATATAAAAGCACATCCTGCTTGCCCTCATGATCACGGTTTAGTCTTCCTGCAAACTGGGTTAATTTACTTTCATTGGCAGTAGGACATGTTAGAAAAAGCGCATCAAGTCTTGTGAAATTAAAGCCTTCTCCTGCAAACTGCTCTGTTGCAATGAGGAGCACCGACTCGTCTTTACCTACCGAATCAAGTTGAGCTAAACACGCTTTTCTTTCACTCTCAGTCAACTCCCCAGTCATGAGTCTGACGCAGGTTGCCGCTTTTTTAAGTAACTCGTAAAGCATTCTTACATGCTCTACTCTTGTGGTGAGGACAAGACAGGTTCGATGATTGAGGATAGCGGTTGTTACTTCTTTTGCTATTATGAGGTTCCGCTTTTCATCTAATACCAGTTCGTCCAAAAGATGCGTATAGTTAAGAGGCTCATCCCTATTCTTATAGGAAAACTCTGTAATTATCGGCAGCACAAAATGAGGTATGCCCTGCCTTGCCACTCCCTCAAGCGCACTAAAGGAATATCTTACAGGGCCAAACATAAATCTTAATTTCTTATCAAGTCCATCCTCTCTTTTATGGGTAGCCGTAAAGCCATAGAAAAAAGAGGTATTGATGCGATCAAGACTTCTATAGTAGGTATCTGCCGCCGCATGATGACACTCATCAACGATACACAGACCATAATTATTTAAAGCATCTTTTAGCCCCTCCGCTGACAGTGACTGTACCATAACCACATCCACCATATTGCCTAAGGCATGTTTTTTGCCGCTATAGATGCCTATATGCGATGCTCTCTTTTTTATGCGCCCCGAGGGTGTTGCATAGACTGGCAAGTCTTCATTGAATAACAGAAACTTAGCAAGTTCTCTTTGCCAGTTTGCGGCAATCAATTCGCTATGAACCACAATGAGGGTGGTAACTTTAAGAAGAGATATAAGGTACGCGCCCACCGCGGTTTTACCAAAGGCCGTGGTCGCATGCAGTATCCCAGTATGATGTTTTAAAAGTGCGGCTACAGATTGCTGCTGTTCGTCTCTTAATACTCCGGTAAATGACACGTTTATTTTCTGTCCCCTTCTGGTGTTATCACAAAAGGAATATGCAATCTTAGCCTTATCAAGTTTTGCCCTAAGATCATCATAAAGTCCCCGCGGAATTGCAAGGGTATCCTCATTCTCATGATAGCAGGTGACAAACTTTGGGGTGTTAAAGTTGGAATGATGTAACGCCTTGTTTTTAAAATACACGGGGTTGAAAAAGGCTGCAAGCCGCTTTAACTTGTTGGCAAAGGTGACCCCCATGGCACTCTTTAAAAACACCAGCTGATTTTCCACACTGATGACAAGTCTCAAAGCGGTATTAAGTTCATCCGCGCTAAACTCAATTTCCTTTTTCGTAGGCTTCGCTCTAAAGGACACGTCATAAAAAAGATCCTGCTGGTAAGGTTCGCTTTTGACATCCACCTTCTTATGTACATGGAGTTTATCATCCCCGCTGCAAGAGCTGACTGCCTCTAGGTCTCCTGCCCCACTGTGCTCCAAAACCGCACCTAGGTTTTGTGTCTCACCTAGAGCCTTAGGGGACAGCCTTGTAGCGGATGTATGTAAAGCCTCCTCAATTTTTTGAAAATCATTCTCACTGTCATTTAAGGGGAGTAGATACTCATCACCATCCGTACTCCCAAAGACCATAATCTTGTTTTTTACAAAATCTACACTCATCTTCTTTGTACTTGAGAGCGCCCGCCACTGATCATAGTAAGGATTTAAATTATCATCCAAAAAGGCACTGCAGTCATGGTAGAGGGCGCGGCCCTGCAAGGGCAGCGCAATGAGATTGCCCAATTTTTTGTCACCAATTTCATCCTGGGTGGGGATCATGCGGTCATAACTTTTAAAAGAGCCTATAGCAGAATGCAGTGATGAGAGCTGTAAGAGCATACTGCCAAAACGTCTGGCGACTGAGGCTTTAACAGGCTCTTTAAAGAAGAACCACACATGTGCGCCGTTGCCAGAGCGGGAACGTTCCACAAGATGAGGAATATTTTCACTTCTAAGGACGCCTACAAGACCTCTCACATCCGTCATAAAAGCCTTTTCAAGAGCACTGCTTTCATCTTTTGGTAAAGACTCCTTAGCATCTCCATTCTGAGCAAAGGTCGCACTCTCGTGACAGTCAAAATCAAAAACTAGAAAATAACAGGTATTATCAGGACGTAACGCATAAACACCGAGCACATCCGCACAGTTTTCCCTACGCCCCGCAAGATGCGCTCGAAGAGTATCACGATTTAATCCCGCATACTTCTGATTTTGGCAGGTACTGCAGGCTATGCTATAGTCATTTTTTAATCTTTTTTGGCACAGAGTGCTATTGTAGTTAACACAGCAGGGATAATATCCGCATTTTTGTGTTTTAGGATGAGGTTTTCCGGCTCTTTTAGCATAGACATCATCTCGTCCGTGAAAATAATCCAAAAACAGATCAAGATACTGGTCGTTAACATAGAAAGGCAGATGTATTTTATGAGATAAGGAACATTTTCCACGGACTTTCGTACTGTCAAGAAGCATAAATTCCCCTCCAACTCTTAAAAAAGGCATGACTACGAAATTAGGCACTTAGGCATAAAAGTCTTCACAAAGTAAAAAAAAGACACCCTGCCCAAAATTTTCAAAAAAGCGGTAATTACTCTTCAAAAAAAGAAAAATCTAAGGACAATTCAGTGGTATGTTCTCGTCTCAAAATTCCCCCCGAAATTAAAAAAGTACTAAAAAAAGTTAAAAAGGGGGCTTTAACGATGGTTTAATGCCAAAACTCTGTCATAGAGCCTCTGTGAGAGGCTCACGACAGCGGATCATCCTAAAGAAGATTGAGATC
>CACYBT010000146.1 GCA_902772715.1 uncultured Succinivibrio sp. | reverse complement strand
GTAAGATCGCATATAAATCATATTTTATATTATTTTATACCTACGTTCTTAAGATCATGGGCATGATTATTTATTTTGATCCCTTGATGGAACGCACCGAATACGTGGTAAATGGTTGCGGTTTCATCTTTAATAGCTCCACACAGGAGGCGGCAAAATCATTGGTGGATATAAAACTATCTCCCTCAAGTCCAACAGGAAGCACATCATTTCCAAATTCAAAATGTCCATTTCCATAAGAGACCTCATCTAAAAGCAAAGGCGGACATAACAGTGACCATTTAACTTCCTTAAAGATGCTCAGTCTTTTATAGGCATTAACACACAGTAAATCGATTTTATTCTGTTTTTCATCAATAATATTGCTTCCATCCTCATAAACTCGCATCTGCCTTGAGGAATTGGTATAGAGAATAGCTACCGAGCCTAAAAGCAGCAGTCTTACGTCAGAATTATTCAGTATTTCAAGCATATGCCAAACCGGAAGCATTTCAGAGGAAAATGCAGAAATTCTAAGAAAAGATAAAGGATCTACCACATAATGGCAGTCTTTAAGATCATTAAAGGTCAGTTCTTCAACTTTTTTAATCATAAGTTGTCCGCTGCCCTTTAACTGTTCAAACTGACTGATAATACTCAAAACTCTAATACCAGCATCCTCAGCCTTTGCCACAACTTTTTTGCCGATTTCTGTATTCGCCCCAAGTACTGCGATTTTCATAGTCTGCCTTTATAAACAAAAAAGCCATAATGTACTAAGATTATGGCATATTCTTCAAAAACTAACCATTAGTTGAGTCTTTAGGATGCATAGGAACCGATTCAATGAAACTGAACTCACCATACTTGAGCCAGTTTTCAAAACGTACCTTATTATGCCATTCAAGATATTCCTTATTAGGCCAGTTTCTTCTGTCATCCGGCAACAACAGTTCCTTGCCGTCATATTCGCTGTATGGAGCCTCTTCTTCTAGCATCTGGTTTGAGAGTTTCACGACAATTTTATCAATGCCCTTATAGCAGAAAGTCATAAGCCCCTGCGAGAACAGAGAATGAATGTCAGCCCTAAGAATAATACCGTTACCCACGGACACATAGCGATCGTCATACATGGTTTTTATATGCGCTACTTCTAATACCGGCGTCATATGACATCCAGTCACGGCACAGCGACGGTTATAGGTACTCAAAAGGATGGTCTTATACTGTGCGGTTTTTTCAAAGGAGCGACTAATGGTAGCACGATAATAGATACCAGGCCAGTCATGATTCTGCGAATAAATATCAATCATACTAACACGATAATCATCAGTTACCTTCTGCAGATAAAGTCCAAGAGGCTCTTCAGTGCTCACAAAAAATCTCACCGGATTGGCATTTTTGTCATTAGTCAGTCTGAACTCTTCAGGAATTGCAATCATCTGGGTACTTACAAAAATAAAAGAGCCCGAAATAATATAGCAGGATAATTTATCCTTAAGATTATTATTGTTGGTCTCAATTACTCTTTTTTTAAAGGCTTCATAATTTAAGCAGCCTGTTCTGACACCGTAACGCTTCCAGCAGGTATTGACATCAAGATCAAGATGCATCTGATAGTACCCACCGCCAACAATCATCTGACGGTTATCCTTCTCCACCATGAATAGAACCAAAGTACCGGCTTCAGGTTCTTCCTCTTCACACTCAGATTGCAATTCGTTTTTTGTATACCAGCAGTTAGTGTAAGTGGAGCCACTTGAGATAAAGTGGGATTTAATAACCTGATACCAGTTGTAGGGAGCCCTACAGATAAGAATTTTGTTACTTAATGACATAATCAAGATCCTCTGTCTAACACATACTTATATATTAGTTGTTCTTGATCATTTTTTCATAAATAAATTTAAAAAACTTGATTAAAAACACTTAATTAGAATTTATTTTCAGCAATTGAAGTTCTCCTCCGTAATGTTGTTAATTTTCATAATGACTATTTTTGATATTATTTTTAGTCTTAATAATCACATTTATTCCTCAAAATTATCCCTAAAGTCAGAGAGTTTTGTGATCATAATCACATTTTTAAACAAGCAGTATCAAAATAAATGTTTTTATAGATCAAATGGTTAGTACATGTAACCGTTTTCATGTTTTTCAGAAGATAACCACTAAATCTTGTTAAATGAGTGCTGATTACTCTATAGCAGAAAACTATCATACTGATTTTTCACAATTTATTTAAATTATATTATCAATTATTTATGTAAATATGTAACATTTATATTAACGAACATCCACAAAAATAAAAAAATACAAGTTAGGTACACATAAACAATTTTTTGTTAAAATACTCATGTTACATTCAAGGTATTTAATTACCTTAATTGTTTGTTTACTAAATAGGTTAGTTTAATATGGATAATGATGTTATTGCCGGACTGAGCACCATTGATTATGTGATCTTTGCTGTTTATGCTCTGGTTGTTATTGCGATTGGTCTTACCGCATCAAAGAAAAACACTCAGTCCGCTGAAGGTTATTTCTTGGCTGGTAAATCTATTCCTTGGTGGGCTGTTGGTGCATCCTTAATTGCTGCTAACATTTCTGCTGAGCAGTTCATTGGTATGTCAGGCTCTGGTTTTGCCATCGGTTTTGGTATTGCCGCTTATGAGTTCATGGCTGCTGTTACCCTGATTCTTGTTGGTAAATATTTCCTGCCAATTTTCATTGAGAAAGGAATTTATACCATCCCAGAATTCGTTGAGAAACGTTTCAACAGAACCTTAAAGACCATTTTGGCTGTCTTCTGGATCTGCTTGTATATTTTCGTAAACCTCTCATCAGTTCTATACTTAGGTGGTACTGCTCTTGAGACTATCTTAGGCATTCCTATGATGTACGCCATTTTAGGACTTGCTGCATTCGCCCTCGTATACTCTGTATATGGTGGTCTGTCTGCTGTGGTCTGGACTGACGTTATTCAGGTTGCCGTGCTGGTAATCGGTGGTTTTGCAACTTCCTATCTGGCCTTAAAATGGATTGGTGGTGATGAAGGTGCATTACACGGTTTCTCAACCTTAGTTAAGGAAGTACCTGATCATTTCACCATGATCCTTGATCAGAGCAACCCTGAATTCTCAAATCTGCCAGGTATTGCCGTGCTGATTGGTGGTATGTGGGTAGCCAACCTTTACTATTGGGGCTTCAACCAGTACATCATTCAGCGTACCTTTGCTGCCAAGTCTATTGACGAGGCTCAGAAAGGTCTTGTATTCGCAGCCTTCCTAAAATGCATTACCCCAATCATTGTGGTAATTCCTGGTATCGCTGCCTACTACATCACTGTTCATAACCCAGTACTCTTAGATCAGATGAAGGAACTCTATGGCGATATGGTTGCCTCTTCAGTTCCAACTGCAGATCGTGCTGATAAGGCTTATCCATGGGTTGCACAGTTGCTTCCTATCGGTGTGAAGGGCTTAGTATTCGCCGCTCTGTCTGCTGCTATTGTATCTTCACTTGCATCTATGCTGAACTCTACTGCAACTATCTTCACCATGGATATTTTCAAAGAGTATATTAAGCCAAATGCATCAGATCTTACCCTGGTCAGTGTTGGTCGTCTAACCGCTATTGTAGCCTTAGTTATCGCTATCTTCCTGGCTCCTATGTTAAGTACCTTAGGTCAGGCCTTCCAGTACATTCAGGAATACACTGGTGTGGTTTCTCCTGGTATTCTTGCTGTGTTCTTATGTGGTCTGTTCTACAAGAAGACTACCTCAAACGCTGCTATCGTAGGTGTATTATCTTCAATTGTAATCGCTTTACTCTTGAAGTTCCTGCCAATCAATATGCCTTTCATAGATCAGATGCTTTACACTCTGTTCTTAACAGTGGCTGTAATTGTATTTGTATCTCTGTCAACCAATCCTAATGATGATGACGAGAAGGCTATCAAGACTACTGCTGAAACCTTCAAGACTTCAGGTGGTTTTGCCATCGCATCATATGCTGTACTCCTTATCGTAGCTGTAATTTACGCTGCTTACTGGAATCCACAGTTAGGCTTTGGTTTCCCAGGCTAATACTTTAATATTTTAATAAATGGGGTGGTCTTACAGACTACCCTATTTTTTCTGTAATTAAAGCTGCGGGATAGGCGTTTCTAAAGATATCCCAAGCACAAACAAAATATTTTCTAAACAACTAGAAGAAATGGTTTTGCCTTGTATCATCAATTAACAATTAATTTTTTCGTAACTAATTTACCGCTCCCACATAAAAATTTATTGAGCCTTTTTAACTAGTTACAATTTAAAAATTAATTGGACCTATCGCTTTTTGGTACCAAGAAGTTTCGAGGATGGGAGTTCTATGAAAATATCGACAGTAAAAAAAATCATTCATAAGCAGCCTGTTGCATAAAAGTTCCTTGGCAATATTAAGGGTATGTGCCCTGTTTAAAAGAAGGGTTTTGAGTTTTTGCGCAGACTTCTCATTTTCCTTTAGATTTATGAAATAATCCGTACTGTAAAGATTTGTATCAGGCTGCAAAGAGGCTTGTTCATGCCACCTAATTACCAGTTCACCATAAGTTTTAGCAGCGGGGTATTTTACACCGCAGCGAATAAGTGTCTTAAAAGTAAGGCGATTTTCCTTACATAAATTACAGAGAGCACCATTGGTTATGATCCAGTTAGGAGCAATATTGTGTGCTCTTGCAAACTCATAACGCCATTTACACAGATATTGTAGAATCTTAAGTTCTTTTTTGTTTAAGGACGAAGCTCCCTTAACAAACATATACAGATGCTCGGGATCTATCTCCTTTTCAAGATCAAAAAGCATATTGGACATGTACTCTTCATAGAACAAAAGTCTACAATCATGCGGTTTAAACTTATGCATTACCTGCTGATATAATGGCAAAAGATAAATGACATCCTCTTTGGCGTAACGTAACTGACTTTCGCTTAAAGGCCTTAAGGACCAGTCAGAATGCGTTTCTTCCTTAAGAAGCGTTATTCCCAGTTCTTTTTCAACAATATTTTTTAAGCCGATATTATAAGATATATTCAAAAAGGCATACAGAGACTGCAAATCGACGATTTTTTTAGGGAAATAACGAGGATTTCCGCGCCCCTCGTGAACCAGAATTTCAAGATCTTCGGTTGCGGCAAAAAGCAGTACGGTACTTTTAATATTAGAAAAAACCTTGAAAAAATCCTTAAGATTTAGATTTTCGGCGTGCGGATCAATAAAATAAACATCCTCATCTACCGCAAATTGCAACAGCTCAAGTGTGGGATAAAAAGTTCGATTACGAGTAAATTCGGTATCAAAGGCAACATACGAAGACTCATCTAAGTTTAAAAGCCTCTCGGAAAAACATGTCAGCATCTCCTGATCATTTATATAATGGCAAGAAAAAACATCTAACATAGCAAACTCTATTAAGCGATACGGTTTTGTCTTAGATACCGTCGCATCACCTTTCCAACAAAAGATTTAGGCAGAGAGTCGACAAATTCCACATGTTTTGGAATTTTATAACCGGTTAAAAACTGTTTACAGTAGGTGATGACGTCTTCTTTAGTTAAAGACGGATCTTTTTTGACTATGAAAACCTTAATAGATTCACCTAAGGTTTTAGAGGGAATACCAATCACAGCGCATTCCATAATTCTGTCATTATGGCTTAGGACATTCTCAATTTCTGTTGGGAAAACATTAAATCCCGAAACAATAATCATATCCTTAATCCTGTCAATTATTTTTACATGATAATTTTCAGTCCACTCCGCGATATCTCCAGTCTTAAGCCAACCATCATGAAAGACATTGCGGGTTTCATTCTCATTATCAAAATAACCTTTCATCACCTGTGGTCCCTTAAACTCAAGCTCCCCTGCCCGATTAGGTTCCCATATTTCCTCACCGGTTTTGGTATCAATAATACGAGCCAGAGTAGATGGTGTAGGCACCCCGATGGTACCAGTAAAATCTTTTTGAGTATAAGGCACAACACAGCATAAAGGAGAACACTCGGTAAGGCCGTAGCCCTCATGAATTGGAATCCCAGAGGCTTTAAGGAATTTGGCAGCCACTCCTGACTGTACAGCCGTACCACCACCAATCACTACCCTCAGCTTAGGCAGACTTAATTTATCAAAGACGTTATAGTTAACAAAAGCATTAAACAGCGTATTAACACCAGTAATAAGCGAAATGCCAGGATATCTTTCTAGAATTTTAATTAAAAAAGGAAAATTACGCGGATCTAAAACAAGAATATTGGTACAGCCAATATACATCGCAAACATCAGATTAACAGTCATAGCGAAGATATGATAAAGCGGCAGCGCCGTCAGAATCATCTCCTCTCCCTTTTTGAGACGGGGACCATACATGGCATAAGCCTGTACAATGTTGGCAATGATATTGCCATGCGAGAGCATTGCCCCTTTAGGTTTACCGGTAGTACCGCCGGTGTACTGCAAAAAGGCAATATCATCAAAATCAAGATCTTCTTGAACATAGTTTTTAAGGTATTTTTCCCCTTCCCTAAGACATTTAGAAAAACTTCTAACTTTGCTCTTGTCGTAAGAAGGTACGGCCTTTTTTACGTAGCGGGCCATAATGTTGTAAAAAAAAGCCTTTAAAGGAGGCATGCATCCCCCCAAAGGACTGGAAATATAGCATGTAATATAGGTCTGATCGAGCACCTTTAAGAGCTGAGCATTAACACTCTCAAAAGTAATTACAAACTTGATTTTGGCATCTCTTAGGATACCTAACATTTCATGCGGAGTATAGAGCGGATTGATGTTGACAATCTCAAGTCCGGCTTTAATTCCCGCAAAAACACTGATGGGATACTGAATAAGATTAGGTAAAATAAGGCCTAATCTATCACCCTTTCTGACTCCAACCACGTATTTTAGATATGCAGCAAGACACATGACCTTATGGTGAAATTCTGCATAGGAAATTGCCGTACCAAAGGAAACAAAAGCCTTACGCTCAGGATATTTAAGACAGATACTATCGCATAATTCACTTAAATTTCTGACAATCTTAGGATCGATTGTAGTAGGCACATCCTCTGGATAATTCTGAAGCCATGGAGTGCGGTTCATATCCATATCTACTCCTAATATACTTTAGGCATGCTTTGAAGCGAAGTCTTGCATAAAGTCAACCAAGGCTGCAACTCCTTCGTATGGCATAGCATTATACATGCTTGCCCGCATACCTCCTAAAACCTTATGTCCTTTAAGACCAACAAGTCCTGAAGCCTTTGCCAAAGAGAGGAATTCATCATTAAGAGATTCATCCTTCAACGAAAAAACACAATTGACACGGGAACGACAGTCTTTTGCAATCTTGCTTATATAAAAATCTGATTTATCAACATAATTATAAAACAAATCTGATTTTTTGATGTTGCGCTTTTCTAATTCTGAAATACCACCAATACTTTTTATCCATTTAAAATTCAGATATGCCATATACCACGCAAAAGTACATGGAGTATTAAACATCGACCCATGTTTGCATAGAATGCTATAATCAAGTACTGATGGAGTGTATTTACGCGCATGACCTATCAAATCATCGCGAATAATCGTGATAGTCATACCGGAAGGTCCGACATTTTTCTGAAGTCCAAAGAAAATAACTCCAAATTTCTTCACATCAATGGGACGGGTCAGAATATCAGAAGACATATCTGCAACTAAAGGGACATCCCCCGTATCGGGCAGATGATGTGCAGTCTCAATGCCATTGACGGTTTCATTAAGACAGGTATAGGCATAGTCTGCCCCCTCAGTCACCGTCATTTTGCTAAAATCAACTGCATAAAGTCCCTTTTCATTCAAAAAAGTACATTCATGAACCACGCCCTTTCCATAGCGCTCATTACACTCTTTTTGTGCGCAGTTAGACCAATGTCCCGTGACAAAATAGTCACACACTCCATCTTCTTTTAAAAGATTCAATGGCAGAGCGGCAAACTGACCGCGGCCACCGCCCTGTTCAAACAGCACACGGTAATTGTCAGGAATATGGAGAAGTTCACGCAGTAAAGCCTCAGAATCTTCAGCAATATGTTTAAACTCCTGTGAACGATGAGAGATTTCAATAACACCCATGCCAGTACTAGCGTAGTCAAGGAAATCACGTTGAGCCTCCTCCATAACTTCAAGAGGAAGGGTGCAAGGACCGGCATAAAAATTATATACTCTCTTCACTTTGATACTCCAAATTTAATAATTTATAAATAGTTAAACTCTGTACTATTCTTCAGAAGTTTCAGCATGGCTCAGATTAGTTTCATGAGGCTCTTTTTCCTCAGAAGAACCTGTTTCATTCGAAGAAGCCAACTCCCCATTAACAGAATCACTAGATACTTCTGCATTCTCATTCCTTAACTGTACTTTTTCAAGATTACGAGCCTCAATAAGTTTCTTCGTATTCTTGACAACATCTGCAGAAATACACTGCACCGCATTAACCTGATCACCGCTCTGCATTCTAATCATGATATTACCAGCAGCAGTTCTTGAGATAAGTGGGATATCAGTCATAGGTGAACGAATGAGAAGTCCCTGATTAGTAACGCACATGATATCCGAATTATCATCAGCAAGCACTGCTCCGATAACCGGTCCGTTACGATCAAGATTACCTAAAACCTTCATACCTTTTCCTCCACGATTATGTATCGCAACAGTATTAAGCATAAAGCGTTTGACATAACCGTTAGCAGAAACTATGGCACACTGCTGATGCTCAAGCGAAGCAGGAGGCACTACCAGCAGTGCCACAACCGTGGCATCATTACGCAAACGAATACCACGATTAGTACTGGAATTACGGCTCTTTGGACGCACTCCCAAGCCAGCGTGACGATCGAGGCTTTTTTCCTCAGCATTATTATCATTCTCTACAATCGCGTCATCCTGTACTGATTCCTCTTGGTTTTGCTCCTCCTCATTTCCTATGTTTTCGGCATTTTTCTTGTAGTATTCACAAAAATGCACACAGTTACCATCTGAAGTAAACAAAAAGATATCATCGTCTCCCGATGACAGCTGCACACTAATTAACTCATCATCATCGGCAACTATACATGCAAGTATAGAATTATTGCTCATGCGTTCAAAGAACGACGCATAGGCACTAAGGGAAGTCTTCTTTACACCACCCTTCTTGGTTGCCATAAAGAAGAAGTCATCAGAATTATATTCAGAGACAGGAAGAATAGCCGAAATATGTTCATCATTGGCAAAATCAAGGTTAAGAATATTCTGGATGAGAGATCCCTGCGAAGAACGGCTTTCATAAGTAGGTAAATCAAAAACACGTTTGACAAAAGCTCGTCCTTTATTAGTGAAGAATACCAATTTGTCATGGGTGTTGGTAACCACCACCTGTGTGACATAATCCTCACCCTTCAACTTCGTAGCAAGTTTGCCCTTGCCGCCACGAGCCTGACTCTCATATTCAGCAACTTCCTGATACTTAATAAAGCCCAAGGCAGAAAGAGTAACAATCACATCACGTTTCTGCACCAGATCATACTTAGAGAATTTACCAACATCAAAGGTAAAATCAGTTTTACGCGGATTGCCAAAGGTATCGCGAACCTGAATAAACTCTTTCTTGATTTCACTTTTGAGACGTTCAGGATTATTCAAAATATCAAGATAATCATGAATATCAGCAAGAAGTTTCTTATAAAGATCGCGAATTTCATCCTGAGCAAGATGCGTAAGTCTTGCCAGCTGCAGTCTTAGGATTGATTCTGCCTGTTCCTGTGAAAGATAATATTTGCCATCAATATATCCTTTATTCTTAGGAATACCTAAAGGTAAAGCAATATTAACGCCATCCTCGGTTCTTTCAATAAGTGTATTGATAAGTCCGCCATCCCAGGCCTCGGCAACCAGTTTTGCCTTGGCTTCCTCAGTATTAGCAGAAGAAGTGATAAGCTCAATGACACGATCAATATTGGCTTTAGCCACCAGGAGACCTTCTTGAGTATGTGCATCCTTTTTGGCATTTTTGAGCCAATAGGAAGTTCGACGCGTTATCACATTACGTCGAAAATCCAAAAACTCTTTTAAAATCTCAAGCAGTGAAAAAAGTTTAGGTTTACCTCTTGACAGAGCAACCATATTGATAGGAAACGAAGACTGCATGCTAGTCTTCTGATACAGATTATTTAACACTGCCTCTGGGAAAGCACCGGCTTTTAACACAATCTCAATTTTGACGGCATTATCCTTGTCAGACAGATCATTGACTTCCTTGATACCATCAAGTTGAACGACTTTCTTTGATTCCTTTTCACGAGATTTTTCACGATCATCCCTAAGAAGATCACGTATCTGACGAATAATATCAATTTTATGGACTACATAAGGAATTTCATCAACAATTATAGCCTTAGGATTTCCTTTTTTATCATACTCGGTATGTGATTTAGCGCGGATAATGCAACGCCCTTTGCCGGTCATGTATGCTTCACGAATGCCACCATTGCCTACAATAGTGCCACCGGTTGGAAAATCAGGTCCCTTGATACAGCCTTCTGTAGTCATAAGTTCATCAAGACTCATATCTGGTTTATCAAGAAGAACAATACAGGAATTTAAAACTTCCGTAAGATTATGAGTTGGAATATTGGTAGCCATACCAACTGCAATACCGGAACCACCGTTAACAAGTAGATTGGGATACTTTGCAGGAAGAACAGAAGCAATAGACTCAGAGCCATCATAATTAGGCTCAAAATCAACAATATTCTCATTGAGATCATCAAGCAGAGTCTCGGTGGCAATACGCGTTAATCTGACCTCAGTATAACGCATGGCAGCCGCACCATCACCATCGATATCACCAAAATTACCCTGTCCGAAAATGAGGGTTTCACGCATCGAAAACCATTGTGCCATACGAACAATGGTTTCATATACAGCTGTATCTCCATGAGGATGAAAACGACCAATAACATCACCTACAATACGGGCTGATTTCTTAGTTGGTGATTTATGGGTAACTCCCAAATCCTTCATATCAAAAAGCACGCGGCGATGCACTGGTTTTAATCCGTCACGTACATCAGGCAGTGCTCTGTCCTTAATAACTGACATGGCGTAGTTAATAAAAGACTGCCCTAACTCATGATTGAGATCTGATGAAGGCACATTAGCATTTAACCTACGTACAGGATCCTGTGATTCCTGTACTGCAGCGTTCTCATTTTCCTCATCACCTAAAACAGAGTTATTCTCAGAAAATGAATTTCCATTATTATCCGACATTTATGCAACCTTATTTTTTGTAATCACAATCACATATTATAGCATTTATGCCACTTTAAAACAATGCAAGGCTTATTTTAAAGCATTCTTCTCTAGCATATACAACAAGAAAATCATTCTAACAGCACTAACTTTACAAAACCCTATAATGATTTTTTGAGTGACTAATAGAACATATCAAGCAGTTACCATTCCCGACTGTTTAATACAAGTTAAAAAAGCACTTCAAAAGTCTTTAATGAATAATCATTATTGATAATTAAAAAAATGAGATGATAAGTTTTTTGTGGATCCCGTATATATCAAAGGATTTATTGTTGCATCAAGGTTATGATAATTTTAGATCCATTATTGAATGAAATGCCTACTATTGTGGATAAAACCTCCTATTTAAAGGCGCTCTTCATGTGCTCTTATGAAGTGATGAATCCTCTCTTTATCCGTCCCCGCCGCTTTGGCAAAGAGCATGTCTACTGTCCATGGAGCCTTAT
>CACYBT010000145.1 GCA_902772715.1 uncultured Succinivibrio sp. | reverse complement strand
TGTAACTTATATCCATATTGTTATTTATATGCACGATTTATTTGTGAAATAAAATTTGCAGAACAACACAATTCTACAACAGAGCGAAAATATTTATAATCAGTCTGACCAGAAAACACTAAACCACAAACTCATATTTGTTGGCTGCGGCATCAATCTTCTAAGCACAAGCAAGTTAGAATCTGATTTTTTTGCCAGGACTCCAAACTTTGATAATATTCAGTAAAGGCGGTTTAAGAGCGTTCCTTTCTCATCAAAAAACCAGAGATTTTCCTTTTTGCATACCACATAGATCCTGTTATTCACAGATGGTGGTGCGGTAACACACCAAAAGGAAAAATCCTGGCCATGCGCTTCTTTTAGCTCAACTAAAAAACCACAATGCAAAGGAGTAACCGCGGTTACCTTCCCTGAAAAAAAGAGCTCTCCCCCATTATCGTGAACTCTCTCCAAAGAATGGTACCAGATGCTCTCATGCTCTCTTGAAACCATAGTTATGTTTTTTACATTCTCAAGAGCACCGTCTTCAAAAAAATCCTGTTCTAAAGCAAAATATTCAGCAGCGCTTGACAGAATTTTATCACCAGAGTCAAAAGGAGTATGCTCAAACATAGTATCTGCTGTAGGATTTATAAGAGCATTGCGCTCTACCTTAGGGGATGAAACCTTTGCCTTGTTTTGTAAGGCGGGATCTAAAACTTCATGGTAAGAAGACAAAGGCCCCGCTGTCGCATCATCCTTTAAGGCACGATTATCCTCAGGATCCGTGCAGGCTCTAAGATTAGAAAAAAGATCCACATAAGACTCAGAGTTTAGGGCCTTACGGCAGGTCATAAATACCTTTGAGTCTTCTACTTTAACTAGATCAAGATGAAGATATGGTCCATTCTTATATAAGGCTTTGGCCATGACAAGATTAGGTTTTATGGAAAAGAGCTCTTGTTTTTTAAAAGGTCCATAGAGGGAAGACACCCTGTTATCAGAAGAAGCACTTGCAGCATGAGAAGTGAGAATTTTGCTTAAAAAACCGATGCTGTCACCTAGATACAAGGCATCCTCAATACACGAAGTGACCACAATGGAACAGGCCTCAGTACTTTTAAGATAATCCCTTAAGATAGCGCGAACTCGAACTTTGAGCGTACCATTTAAAGCAGAAAAAGGCTCATCAAAAAGATACAGTTGCTGCTTCTGGCAGAGCACCCGTGCCAAGGAACACAGCTGTCGCTCTGAAACACTAAGTTCATGAGGTTTTTTCCTAAGATACGGTTTTAGAGAAAATAAGGTCTCAATGGTCGTCACTCTGCTTTGAATCTCGTCTTTATCATAGCCCAGAAGATTAAGACTGTAGCGCAGATTCTCATCAATGCCAAGATGCGGGTAAAGATTAAAAGTCTGAAAAGCATAGCCGATAGCGCGCTGCGGTGCCGCTATTCCTAAAAGATCCTGTCCGCACAGGCTAATTTTTCCATAATTAGCCTCACTAAGACCGGCAATAAGACGCAGCAGCGTGGTTTTACCACTGCCACTCTCCCCTACAAGGCACAGACACTCCCCTTTTTTTAGTGAAAAGCTGACATTCGAGAGTTCAACGCTTTTAAAAAGATTATAAGTTTTGGTAAGGTTACTTATCTCAAGAATATTCACGGACAACACCTAACCCTACCATCTAAGCATGACCGGCATCTTTTTTATCTTCTAAGAAACGCTTTAGCCGCCCTAAATGCGGAACAATAAGATGCACGGTAGGTCCAGTCAGGAGTGCTCCGTAAAGGGTACCCTCGCGTACGCCCTCAACGGCAGTAAAATCAGTAAAGATAAGTGAAAATATACAGGCCGAACTGACCAGAAAAATATCAAAGAAGGTCTTCACAAAACTGAAGGAACGATTGATTAAAGGATGGAAAACCTTGACAAAATATTCACCTGAAAGCATTGCGACATTGGCAACAACCGAAAGTGAAATAGAAAATGACAGCGTAAGCGTGCCTAAAATAACCAGTACCCAGGAAATCATATAGCCGTGTTCTTCAGGAACAATCATACTTAAAAGAAACGTGGCCACATCAATCATATAGGAAAACACTACCACAAATGGAACCTGTACCAGGATATTGAGCCAGTGATTTTTGAAGGAATCGTGACCGATGGCAATAAACATGATCTGCAGAACGATGAGCAAAATGTTAAACATAAGCGTAGTTTCACCGAAGGTATAGTCAGAGTGCAGTGAAAACACGTAATTTGCAGAAGAAACCGGAGTGGTACCAATATCCGCATAAGTTATACAGGCAATGGCACAGGCCTGAAGCATAACCGCAATTAAAAAAAGGAAATAACGCTTACTTAATTCTTTAGGGGACATGACAGCCTCTTTATCAAAAAAACATGCCTTATGACAAAAAATACGCTTATGTGCACACAAATGTCATAGACAAACGGATTAAGCACAAATCCCGAAAAAACAAAAGGCTCAAACCTTATGTCAGAACATGATCATTTAAACCAGATTGTGCTCGTTTAAGTAACGGATAATGCCGTTCATGGTTTTCTCGGAAAGAATATGCTCCACACGACAGGCATCAGACTCAGCCACATCTGAAGGTACACCGGCCACGCTTTTGAAGAAAACAGTAAGATACTGATGACGCTTAAAAATAGATTCAGCCAATTTGCGCCCTTCAGGAGTAAACTCAATATCGCCGGCAATTCCAATCTGAATAAGATCTTTTTCCTTCAATAAGGACAGACCTCTTGAAACACTAGGTTTACTCAATTTGAGTTCATTGGCAATATCCACGGCTCTGACGCGTCCATTGCTTCTGCGTTCTTTAATCACCAGAATAGTTTCAAGATAATTCTCACCGGACTCGGCCAGCTGCCCACTTTTTTTCTGCACTGCCTCAGGGACGGCATCCATCGCTGAAGGTGCGCTCTTTATTTTTTCCATGAAAATAAATCCGTTATCGCATGAAAGGGAATATTCTACAGGTGTCTATGCTGACTGCTCGCATTTGTAGTCCATGAGCAGGCAAATTGCCATATGAAGTCTTAACTCGTACCGCATTTAGGACTTTCATCACGAACTGTGGAGCAACCACAGTGACAGTAAACCTTAGTCCTGTGAAGAACATTCAGTCACTCGACCTGCTTTAGGCCTGATACATCATGTGACTATTTATCAGTTTAAGTGATTAACCTAAACCATCCTGGCAGGTCCTACCCTATGTTAAAGTGTCACACTCTATATCACATTTAACCTAAATTATTATGTGCCTTGTTTTGTGCAAGAGAACAGATACGAAATCCATACCTCGCTACGCTTGCTACTTCATCCCACCCGCGGACGAGCAGGTTTTAAGCAGAGATGACAGTAATATTGATGGTATCCCCCACCAAGGAGAGTTTAACATCACTGTCTTTTAATATTTTACCCTCATTTATAAGGCCATGTTTAATAATATTTTCCAAATCCATGACCGAACCTTCATTTAAAATGGTATGACCGCACTCATCCTTAATGGAGCCTAACTTAGGGGCAAGCACCTGCATGCCTAAGGTACGGTTCTTTTTAATAAGACCAATCTGCTCTAAACGGTTGATAAGACGGTAGACCGTGGCAATACCAAGATCAGGAACATACTCCTTAGCCTCATACCAGAGTTCCTTTGGCGAACTGCATTTGCTAGATGTTAAAATTTCTATAATCTTGCGACGTTGTGTAGTCATCCTCAAACCGTTTTTTTCAAGCAGACGTACGGTTTCGTCACTTAAACCATCGCGTGTAGTACTCTTACGTAAATTCATATTCACTATCCAATAATTTTTTTATTCTTCAGCTTAAATGGAGGTTTTCAAAGAAGATTTCAAGTAAAAAGTAGAGATTATTGTGACGGTAGGCTGCAAAATAGTTAGCAATAGCTATTTTGAGTTGTATAATGCTAATAAAATACCGCGTTAAATTTTAACGCGTGTTTAATGTTCATAAAACTGAGGTTTATAGTGAGGTATAACCATGCTTGCAAAGAGTATTCTGTTGGCTATGATTATTTTGGCGGTCTATGCCTTTTACCGTGGTCTTTTAAAAATTATGGCTATTTTTAAAAACAAGGGCTGCACCTGCGGCAAAACAGGCGGCAGTATCTGTAACTGTCAGGACAAGGAACAAAAGTAAAATGCCATAAACGTCTGACAAAACCGCTATGCTTCTAGGATTTTGTTATTGACATACTTAAAGACTTTTAAAAAAGCCATAGGTAAAGAGCACAAGAAGAATAAACCCTGAAATCTTGATGATTCTGAGTCCTACCTTTCCTTTCTCTTCATCGCCATGCATTTTTAATAATCTGTCATGGCTTAATTTTCTTTTCAAATCATACAGCGAATAGGCGCCTTCAGTCTTATCATCGACTTTCCTGCCCATCACCCCAAAGGTAGCACTGCCTCGCACCATGGAAATCGAAAAACCAATGGAATTGCGCGAAAACTCCTCATCCTCGTAGTCTAATACCACATTTCCACTTAATTTCCTGCAGATTTCAATAAATTTGAGTTTGAGTGCCTTGGAGGTTTTTGCCTCAAGATGCAAAGTCTGCTCACCCTTGTCGATGAGTTCATAGCCCATAGGAATATGCTCTCTGACAATGCCGATTTCTTTTGGCTCAAGATAGAAGATTTCTCCTTCAAGAAAATCCTGTTTATCAAGAGCACGGATATGGCAGGGTCCTCCGTCCTCTTCTAAAAAAGCCACCCGCAGCGACTCACGTACCAAAGAAACAGGAAGTGAACTGTCAAGCCCAGTCTCTTCAAAATCCAAGATCCTGCCGTCATCACATTGGATTTTCCCAGCCTTTGCCGCTTTATCGAATAAGGTAATTGTGCCTTCCATATAACCTCAGATCTCTATTTTACATTCTGTCAAAGGTGCCGAAACTTTATTGAGTACAGGTCACCTCGTTTATACATTATTTAAAGATTATCTTAAAAGTTAGGTTATTTGCTGTAATCAAAAGATATACTTGAGACTTTTCTAAGATTATCATCACTGCTTGAGCGTACTCTGCCAAAGGCACGAAGCCGTTGTGTTACCTCGCGCAAATCAAGACTTTTGGCATTCTCGCTGTCATAGTAGTCATTGATTTCTCTTACAGTCAAAGGTGCCTTGTCTAAAAGAAGCCCCGCCCCCACAAGACAGGACGGCACCACGCAGTCAAGATGCTCAGTCTTTTTCATCACCAGTACTCTGTGGACAAGTTGCGGGTGCACTGCAGTTATAAAGATAAACTCATCCTGCTCATTGCAGTCAAGCGTATCAAAAGGATGGGTTTCTTCAAGAGCTAAGGCCTTACCTCCCATACCTGCACTTATTTGCCTCCCATCAAGTCCAAAGAAACAAGAGCCCTTCTCATAATCAAAGGCTAGGGCCATAAGAGCCGCCATATGTGCCAGATCCGCCTCTCCGTCTACGGCTATAAGGCGCCATACACGAGTATCTTCAATAGTTATCTTTAATAAATACTGCATAATTACTGTACCGTACAGGATTGAATAACATCACTCTCAAGACTGTCGTAAGCATCACTACCCTGCTCCTTATGATTTTTCTCAAAAAGCAGAGAAAAATCAATGGCATTGAACGCAATTCCCGTGATGGCACCAGCACTGGCGCTTTTCTTAATACCGTTTCTAAAGATTTCATAGTCAGGTTTTAAGAAGTATGAACGTACCGCGAGCATACTCTTCATCAGCATATAGTTATAGGTATCATATTCCTTATTAGAATAGGCTGCACATGATTCTCCAATAATCTCAAGAGGAGTCAGCTCATCATTATAAAGATCTTTGACAGCGTACACTCCCTTAAGCAGTCTTTTTAAAATGTCATATATAGTATTATAATCCATGCTGGCAGGGACAAAACGCGTATAGTTTTCAAGAAATTTGCCAGTTTGAGTTAACTTGCCATACAAACTGAGATTAAAGAGGATCTCGCGTTCAAGTTCAGTCTTGCCGTGACACAGTTCCTTAATGACGTTGTTACATAGGGCAAAGGCTACACGCCTGTCATCATCGCTGTCCTTATTTTCAGGCTCTTCGCTAAAAAATCCCTCCACCTTCTTCAAACTAGAGCGAAATGAGGTAAAGTAGTTACCAAAGCCAATATCCGGAACCGGCAGATTCTGATAGAGCCGCTTGAAGGAATCAAAATATTTAGTGCCTCCGTTGTTTACAGAACGAAAACGGTATACTAGGGACTTTAAAAAGTTTTCAGGAAAAATCACCCCAGCAGAGTAAAACTCACTTAGAATAATGCAGGCATTGACATTGAAATCCGACAAAGCCTCAAGTTTTTCAATATTCTGCATAAAAGGCAGGGGAATATACTGTCCGGCGTTTTTTAAAGCCCACAGTTCCTTGGCCGCATCTGGAAACAAATACTCCGCAGCATAGCGCAGATAGGTATGTGATAGTTGCGGGTTCTTCTTCTCATAATACTTGTAAAAAACATAATAGGCATAGACATTACCATAACTTAGAGCCCGCCTGGCATATTTCATACCCTTTTCCATGTCATTTTCAATAACAGCCGAGAGAGCCAGATTGATCATGGCGTAAGTACAGCCTTCATCAGCCGCGATACGCCAGTATTCCAAAGCCTGAGACTCTTTCTTCTCATGCATGAGAAAATTACCCATAGAAAAACAGGCCTGAGCATTGCCAAGTTCAGCAAGTTTAGCGAAATTTTCAGAATCGGCATCATCTTTATCCTCATGATAATGACTCATGATGACAATATGCGACATGAGGGAGGCCTCATCATTTTCCGCTACTCCCTTCTTGAGTATTTTGAGCAGTATCTTCTCATAATTGTCACAATTCTTTTTCCCGAGTTTAAAGGTACTCACAACACTCTCTGTATAGACAGGATCCTCTTCAAGCACATCCTCAATATGCAAAAACATGGCATACATGGCTTTTACACGATTTGAGCAATCCTTTTTACTGACAAAATCGAGCATGTACTCAAGAAAACCATTGATAAAATCAGGGGAAACCAACGGTAAATTATCAAGATCAGAGAAGTATTTAAAGGAATTGTAATAAGAAAGCAGATTGTAAAGCGCTACTTCCTCAATATCATAGCCATTCTGTTGTAAGGGAAAATTCAAAAAGGGATGATTGGGGGTTTCTTTAGCACGGATAATAAGCATCATGTTGTTAACCAAAAATGTATAAATATTGGCACAAACCTTAATGGCATTATCTTCCTTTTCAGCATCCACATCGAGGAAAAACAGAAGATATGCCATCGTACAGTAAGGATTACCGACACTCATACCATAGATGTACCACATTTTAGCCTTTTCTCTATCTTGAGGCACATCAATACCATACATAAAGGCATTGGCAATCCGATAGGCTGTATTTGCAGGCATCCCCTGCACCACGGTTTTTGACATCAGATCAAAATGCTCTGAATGAAGAGACATGACCACATCCGGAAGGAGTAAGCCACGCGTGATTCCATCATAAAGAGGAACCACGGAAAGAATACTGTTTTGGGTTAACGTCATATTCCCAATGGCGCTATAAAATCCATCAAAATAAGAAAGCACATCAAAGGCAATAATATCGCGATTCTTCTTGTCAAGATCCTTATGGTTGACAAGATAACACAAAGAATAAGGAAAATATCCCGGCAAACCTAAGTAACAGCAGCTTTCAATGTTACTCAAATCATTTTCACTCACCTCGAAGCGATTCAGAAGTTCTCTCATATTGTTCTGAAAATGCTTGGGATTAAGAAAAGTCTTCAGTGTTTTCTTCCCCATAAATGGAGCAAGCTTAGTCAAGCACAAATGTTCTAAAACCAGATCTAAAGACTTAAGTGCATCTTTGCCGCCATTTTTGCGCAGAGAGGCAAGATAAAGATAGTAGCAATAATCCTCAAGTTCAGATTCCTCTAGTTTTGCAAGACTAGTTTTTTCATATTCTTTGATTTTTTCATCATAATGACAGTTATCTTCACCACCTTCAACAAATGAAGACTTTAAAATACTACTTTCAAAATTAAGGACGGTGTCTTTTAACAACTTAGGATCCTGAAAATGACTTTTGCGTTTCATACTTATCGCTCATAGATCTAATTCTGAATTTAACATACTGTTACTAACAAAAATAAACACTTGATCCTAAGATTAAATGCATTAAAAAAAAGAGTCAACAGAAAAAAGAATCCCTGCTAATTTGACGTTACTATTCACAGCCTTTTTTCTAAACTCAATTCTTCAACTGATCTTCAAGAGTCTAAAATTTCAACCCCTATCTTTAAAATATGTTCAAAAAACACATAACTGATACTTGTACTAGAATACATGTACTAAGTTTTTATATAGGAGTCGTGTATGCCTCAGGATGTTTTGTTTCCCAAAGATGGTGAGAATTTTGCAGAAATAATTGAAAAGGGGGCCTATTATGTGGATAAGACCGCTTATTTAAAAGAGCTGTTTTTAACGCGTGCTGTTAAAAATCCCTTCTTTATCCGTCCTCATCGCTTTGGCAAGACTCTGAATATGAGCATGATTAAAGAGTTTTGCAAGTTAAACTATCAAAATCCCTCCGATAAGTCCTATCAGCAGAAACTCTTTATCGATAACGGCAGAAACCTTGCGGTTGCGGGTGTCGACTACAAAGAGCTGCGTGAAAAAATCGGTTCAATAAATATTTCTGTGGGATCATCTTCTAGATTCATCCATAATCTTTAGAAATAGGTAATCATCATCAGGA
>CACYBT010000144.1 GCA_902772715.1 uncultured Succinivibrio sp. | reverse complement strand
GCAGATTTTCATGGTAGTGTCCAGGCAGTGATCCCAAAAAGGCTTCAGTGGCATTGTAGTTTTCAATTCGTCCGAGAAAACCGAGATCTTCAAGTTTCTGCATGATGTACTGCAGTTTTTTCTCAAGCGGATCTAGGAGACGATCGCGTACGACAATCAGTGCCGTATATGAGCCAAAGGTGAGTTCTCCTTGAAGACTTCCTTTTTTGGCTTCTTCAATGGAGTGCAGCATTTCTTCAGCGTCGCTATCTTTTTTGTCATCGGGATTGCCGAGAATTTGCGCTAAAAAGGAACGGCGCCGCTGTACCCATAATCTTTTGTAAAACTCAAGTTTAAGCCCAGATTCCATTTTGGAAAAACCGATATAGCGGCTTGAAAAACGGATATTGAAGGGCAGGGAGCCTAAAAAATTAAGTACGTTGGGGCTCGTGCACTTAGGTAGAGCATCAATGGCGACAATACCGATGTACTCGTCATTGAGTTTGGGACAGGTTCCGCTTTCAAAATCTCCTCCTGTAAGGTACATATCCAAAAAGACCCGCTCATGGTCATAGAACAGGCTTCTTTTTTTTCCATAAATACATTCATAGAGAAAATTAAGACTCTCATGCGTAGAGCGTATGCCACCTTCTTTAGTGTAGGTAAGAGGATGAACACTGGCCTGACGTGTAAATCCGCGTATCATTTCATCACTGAAAACAGCAAATTCCTCTAGGATTTTTACGGTATTATTCTTTACGGGACTGTCATCATTGAGAAGACTTAAAAGATCTTTGGCGTAAAGTCCTGTATTTTTCTTGGTAATACTAAGATAGGCGCGGGTTTTGAAGGTGCAGTTCGTTCTTAGTCTTGAAAGAAAAAGTTTTTTCCCGTTTTCCTGTCCAAAATATGTGGTATCACAGTCTTTTTTCTCTTCATGTCTTATGAGATCAAAATTGAGAATATAGTCAGCGCTTATTTTGCGAATGCTATTCTTGAGAGATTCATGAAACTGCAGAAGACTTTCGGTATTAAGGTAACGGTTTGATTTGGGGCATACCTCATAGCACTTCATAAGTGAGCCATCCTTTAAAATAAGAATGTCTAGCGGGCCTAAAAGAGCATAGTCAACCAGATCAGAAAAACACTTTTGACTGTTGCTGCAAGGCACCGCCCTTATGATCTTTGATAGCAGTAGCATACTTGCAGCAAGAGTCATTAAGAGAGCGAGACTTGTCATAAAGAGTATGGAATAGTAAAGCATAATTTCTCTATTTCAAATTTGTCCTGATAATAAGTGCTTTTCCTCTGTAAAGACCGCGGTATTTAAGCGAACGTACATAAATCCTGCTAAACATGAGGTCCTCTTTGCCCATTTTTAAAAGCAGCACATATCCTGTGACGGCAATAGCCAAAGAGAGGACTATACCCTTAAGGGAAAAAGAGCATACGCCGATAATAAGGCACACAAAAAGGTGCAGCATGCAAGGTTTGCGTTCACAGCCTAAAAAAGTCTGCGGTCTTAACAGTGAACGGTGTACGGTATGGCTAATCAGCATAATTTTTCAGGATCTTCATTTAAAAGCAGCATTTCGCTTATACTGATATTGTCTGTACCCAATGACGAATTTGGGGAGAGGATTTTTTGTTTGGACAGTTTCTCCTGTTGAAGATCAAAAAGCATGAGTTCTTCCTGATTGGCCTTAAGACTGTCAGGTCTCTTATTATTTAGTTCTGGGTTTTGGGTAGTCTCTTTAATGGTCGCTCCGTTGAAAACCTGACTCATGAAACTGTTGGCACCAACAAGCAGAGTCATCACCAGTACGATAAAGACCAAAGAACGCATAAAGCGGTTGATTTCACCACCGGTAAAGATAAGTGTGGCGCCGCATGAGACTATACCGATAATTGATACGGAAAATGCCACAGGTCCCGTGAGTGATTTCTGAATGGTTCTAAGCCAGGTTTCGTATGGAAGTGAACCTGAGGTATCTGCTGAATGCACAAGCGTGCAGGAAATAATAAGTCCAACAAAGATAAGATATTTTACAAAAAAAGATTGCATATGTTACGGTATAACCGCCTCCTGAATAAGTTAGTTACAATAAAGTTGTTCACTGAAATTTTTTATAACTGTTATCGAGATAGCTTTCGTACTGATATTCGCCGTGTTCATAACCTTTAATAACTGCGATTTCACGCACTGTGCGCTTTGGTTTTTTCTGTATGATAATGATGGCGTTGATAGCCATGGCAATCATCTTTTCCAAACCTTTTTCCGGTGCCAAAGGATGCATCATCATGAGCAGCTTTAGGCGCTCTAGTGCTTCTTTTACTGATCCTGCGTGTAATGAAGCCAGGGAGCCACGATGTCCGGTACACAGCGCATCAATCATGTGCAAGGCCTCAGAACCACGCACTTCACCAATTACAATGCGATCGGGACTTAAACGTAAAGTAGCCTTTACAAGTTCATCCATACAGACGTTTTTGGTGGTATAAAGGTTGATCATGTTTTTCAATTCCGGTTTGAGTTCGGGGGTATCCTCAATGGTAATAAGCCTTGAGTGCTGTTCTGTCTTGTGAAGTGTATTGAGTAGTGCATTCAAAAAAGTGGTTTTTCCAGAACCGGTCTGCCCGCATATAAGAATATTGGCCTTTGAGTTTAGTAAACTTGTGACAAGTTCTGAGAAAAACCGGCTTATAAAGCCATTATCAACTAGTTCTTCATAAGGAATAGTAAGTGCATGCAGTGATCGTAAACACAGACTTGCGGATCTGACGAGAGGAGGCAGAACCGCACTGAATCTCACCTTAAGAAGTGGAATTTCACCATCGACGATGGCACTTTCACTTACATGTTCTCCGCTTTTGAGTGAACAGATAGTTTTGACCAAAGCGTTGGCTTTTTGTGGGTTTAGGTTAAGAGTATTCTCTATTTCTCCTGACACATAGTGCACAAACATGCCGCCATCAGGATTTAGCATGATTTCCTCAAGCTTATGCTCTAGAAGAGAGGACAATAGTTCGTCACCTAAAAGTTCACCTAAAATACATAAGGTGCGATTCATTTCCGAGTTTATGTTCATTTGCATAATTACCTACCACGGCTATTATGCTTAATAAAAAAAACAGGACTTTAAAAAAAAGGTCAAAAAGTGCAGATCTTTTTGGTAACGTGTTGAAACTGAAGATAAAAATAAATTATTTATTAGATGTGAGTTAAAATTAGAGGCTGGCTAAAAAGTATTGTCAGCCTCTTTCATTTTTCAAACATAGCATTTTGTTATTTCTAGGGAATTGAAATTTTCAAATACGATTTTGTTGAGATATTTATTTTGATTGGAGATTTTTAG
>CACYBT010000143.1 GCA_902772715.1 uncultured Succinivibrio sp. | reverse complement strand
TGCGCCGCCAATATTGAAAATCTTGTGGACATTGCACAGAGATGCGGCATATAAAATCGCATCACTGATAGGTGGAGGTGAGCAGAGTACGACTTCTCTGCAGCCTGCGACCATGGCGGGAATGGCCAGCATAAGCGCGGTACTTACAAGTGGAGCCGAGCCTCCTGGAACATACAGTCCTACCGAATCTAGAGCATGAGTGCGGCTTTCACAGACAATGCCGTCGGCTGTGGTGAGTGTCAGTACCCGTGGCGTCTGTTCTTTGTGAAAATTACTAATATTTACAAAGGCTTCGTCAATGGCAATTTTAAGTTTCTTGTTGAGTCGTTTTTCAGCAGCCAGAATTTCATCCTCACTTATCATGAGGTTATCACCATCGAAGTGGTCGAGGGTTTTAGAGTAATTAAACAGGGCGTCATCGCCATTTTTCTTGATGTTATTGAGGATGTCACTGACGATTTTTTCAATCTTGGCAGCCGATTCTACGGCAGGACGTCGTAAAACCACAGCTCTTTCTTCATCACTTAAATTATTATTTTTAAAAATGCGCATGATTTAACCTAACATTTTCTCGATTGGTACCACCAAAATAGAGGTGGCTCCTAATGACTTTAACTGTTCCAATGTTTCCCAAAAAAGTTTTTCACGTGATACCACATGAAGGGCTACACGCTCTTTATTACCTTCAAGTTCAATAATGGATGGGTTTTCTGCCCCTGGCAGAATAGCTCTGATTTCCTCTAAACGGTTTTTCGGAGCATTCATCATAATATAGCGGCTTTCCGCAGCGCTCATAACCCCTTTGAACCGTTCAATAAGCAGATCTGCGGTTTTTTTCTTTTCAGGGTATAACTCCTGATCGCGACTTATAAGGACAGCCTTAGACTCAAAAATGGTTTCTACCTCCTTAAGTCCGTTTGACTGCAAGGTGGCACCAGTACAGACAAGATCACAGATGGCATCGGCAAGTCCTGCACGCGGGGCAACCTCCACTGAACCTGTAAGCAGAACTGCCTTAAAAGAAATTCCGTTTTTTTTGAGGACTCTTTTGAGAAGATGTGGATAGGTGGTAGCAATCTTCTTGCCTTCGAGGGATGAAAGTCCCTGCCATTCCTGTTCTGTAGGAATGGCTACACTTAATCTGCAGTCCCCAAAGTTAAGTTTTAAAACCTCATTATAGCCGGTATATAAACCTTCGGAGTCACGCTGCATGGTGGTCTCCTCTAGGACATTCTGTCCAACAATGCCCCAGTCCACCACCCTGTCCATGACCAATCCCGGAATATCGTCATCACGGACGCGCAGCACATCCAGGGGCAGATTTTCGGCATGAGAAAGTAGATGATCCTTGTTGGAGGTGATTTTAATCCCACTGCTGCGAAACAGTTTGAGGGTATCTTCAGTTAATCTGCCGGATTTCTGAATGGCAATGCGCAGGCGCGTTTTATCTTTGCCCTGTGTGGTCATCTGATTACAAGTAGTCATTTTATTCTCTAAAGTTTAAGAAGGTAATTGGCATATGAGCCAATTTAATGTTATAAAAAGGCATGCTGACATTGCGTTTATGCATGCAGTTTTTTAATGCCTAATTCTAACATAAAAGACTTCATTTTGCAGAATAAAGGACGGTGCCTTCTTAAAGAGCATCAGGAAAAAAAGAAAATCTTCCTTGTTGAAAAAAAGGCAAATATTGCCAAAAGTCCTAGAGTTATCTATAAGAAGAGCAGACTAGTCGAAGTTTTCCTTGATAATTTTTTCCATGGTGCCGTCGGCATTCCATTTTTTGATAAAACTGTTGATGAGGGCGGAGAGGGAGGAACCTTTTCTGGTAACCACTGCAAAATGCTGTATGCCAAATTCTTCTTGAAGTAAAAGGTAATCATCCTTTAAAAATGAGGCTAATACCGTTTTATCATTGACAAAACCGTCAATTTCCTTATTCTCAAGTGCTTCTATAATAGCCTCATAGGATTCATACGGCTTAAAGCTTATTCTTTTATTGAAGGTGTTAAAATCAAAATACTTTAAATCCACATCGCTTTCGTCAATTAGCTTATGCTCTTTTAGAGATTTTACCAACTCATAGGGGGAATTTGAATTGTAGATACACCCAATTACCTTATTATTAAGATCCTTAAGTTCCCTAATATTAGAATCTTTGCGTACAAGAAGGCCGGTATGGTCGTGAAAGTAGGGCTCGGAAAAATCGTGACTCTTCAGGCGTTCATCTGTGATACTAAAAGAGGCGATAATACAGTCCACATAGCCATTATCCAGTATGGCCTCACGATTGGCCGTGGTTATTTCGGTAAACTCGACTTCAAGATCAGGATCAATCTCTTTGGCAATGCGATAGGCAAGAGCTACCTCAAAGCCTTTAAATTCGCGAGATACCGGATCTTTGAAGGAAATACGCGGAAGATCACCTTTGATTGCGACCTTTAGTACTGCATTTTCTCTAATTTTGACTATATCATCAGTCTCTGCCGCCTGACATGGGGTAACTGCCAAGGCTAAAACAGCTCCAAGAAATAACAAAAACTTATAAAGTGTTTGCAAATACCCGCAACTGCAGAATGTTTTTTTAACGACGGTAAAGTTTTTCATAGTTATTAGCAGGCCTTTTTTTGAATACTGATAACAGCAGACGAAAAGAAACCAGACTTGAAACGGCAAATATGAATAATACCCAAAAAGGCATATTCATACCTAAAAATTCCCAGTCTAACTTGTCAGAACATACACCAGTGGCTTTAAACATAAAGGGGGCTATTTCATCTAAAGGCAGAAAAGGTGGAAAACTGGTGGTAAGCTTACAGGTGCTACCTAAAAGTGAAGTGTTGGTGTAAGCCTGGTAATGTTCAAAACTCACTAAGATACCGCCGATAGACGCGGCCAGAAAACCGAGACTGCAGAGCAGTCTTATGAGGAGAAATCCCGCTCCGATACTGCCTACAAAACCGCAGACAATGAATCCAAGCATGTAGGCCCGCTCGTATACGCAGTTTACACAAGGCGGCAGATTCATATTGTACTGAAAATAAAGTCCACAGCCTTCAAGAACCAGCCCCGTTAGCAGTAACAGGAACCAGAAGAATCGTGTTTCTGATAAATACTTTATAATAATCAACACGTTTTTCTCCTTTTAGCTCGTAATTTGCAGTTTATTTTTGCATGCTTCCGCTATGCAGAAAAGATCTGTATTTTGTTTACGAGCATCGCAATTTTCAACCATACTGTTATACATTCTAACATCATTTTTTCCGTAAAATTTTGATTTATGACCTATTATGGAGAATTTTGTAAAAAATATTATTGACAATAAAAAAAGGGATGACCGAGGCATCCCAAATTTTATGAATAGTATATTTGTTTAAGAATTAAGAATAAGTTATTTGCCAATGATCTGTTCTACTGTAGGCAGGCCTAAGATCCCGTTTTCAATAAACCACTCGGAGACAATTGGCATTAAGAACCAGGTGGTGACAAGACCGATAATCGTAAGCACGATGGTATATGGCAGTGCCATATACATCATTCTGAAATATGGCAGTTTGATCAGGGCGGCAATTGGGGAGGTCAGAAGGAATAAAAATGCGGCCTGACCATTAGGAGTAGCCACGGATGGCAGATTGGTACCGGCATTGATGGCAATTGCCAGTTCATCAAAGTGTTCTGCGGTGATGACGCCGTTAACCAGTGCATTTCGCACCTGCTCAATATAGATAGTAGCCACAAATACGTTATCAGATACAGAAGAGATAATACCATTGGCCATATAGAAAATTGGGATGTGCAGTTCACGGGGAGTGGAGAATACAAAATCAATGATTGGAGTAAAGAGCCCCTGCTCAGAGATCACGGTCACCACAGTGAAGAAGACGCATAACAAGGCACAAAATGGCATGGATTCGCAGAAGGCTTTGCCGACAGGTCCTTCTGACGTTACACCACACAGTGAAGTGGCAAGTACAATTACGGATAATCCGATGAGACCTACCGAGGCTAAATGAAAGCCTAAGGCTACAATCAGCCATACCACACACAGTCCCTGAATGACAAGATTGATCCTGTCGCGATTGGTTAGAGAGGCAGACTGCTCCTGTTCTCTTTTAACCATGATCTCATAAATATGCTGAGGCATAGTGTGTCCGTAGCCAAAGAGCTTGAATTTCTCAAGGCATACACAGGTGATGAGACCGCAGATGAGCACCGGAATCGAAATTGAACACATTCTGAAGAAATAATCCATAAACTGCCATTTGCAGACACTGCCTACAATCAGATTCTGAGGTTCACCTACCAGCGTACAGACACCGCCTAAAGTAGTACCTACTGCAGCGTGCATGAGCAAACTTCTCAAAAAGGCGCGGAACTCATTTAAATTGGCGCGGTGTTCCTCAGGCACAGCACTGTCATCGCTGCTGACAAGTGCAAGAGCATTATCATCGGTAATCACTTTCATATATAACTGATAGAGACCTACGCAGGTGGAGATGATAATGGCAAGTACGGTAAGAGCATCGGCAAAGGCTGAGAGGAAAGCACTCATAAAACAGAACATGAAGGCCAGAGTGATGTTGGAGCGCACTTTCACTAACAGTTTGGTGAAGAAGAATAACAGAAAATCACGTACAAAATGAATACCGGCCACCATGAACATCAAGAGCATAATAACTTCAAGATTAGCCTCGATTTCATGCGTTACATTGTGTACATCACACATGCCGATAAAGCAAGCCTCAATTACCAGAAGACCGCCGGATTCGAGAGGATAGCAGTCAAGAGCCATGGCCAGAGTAAAGATAAACTCTAAAACCAAAAGCCAGCCTGCTACAAACATGGAAAACTGAGCCACTATGGGATTGATGATGAGAAATGCCACGATGACATTTTTATACCAGGCAGGAGCGGAACCTAAGAAATTTAAGACTCCAGCCTTAATATAATTAATCGCTGTATTCATATGACCTCGGCAAATGACATGGAATAATAATACTCCGCGTCATTATATACTTAAACACTCCTAAAATCTAAAAAAAGCAGAAGTAAGTAATAATGAGAATAATTATATTAAAAATAATAGGGTGATTTTGGAATATACTGAATATACCAATAGAGTATTGCTATTGATCAGTGGTTTTCTTTATTAGATGTTTCGTAAATGTAAGAATTTTGTTATTACTGCCGTTAAATTTTTTTTATTTTTGTCGCACACTTAAAGGAATTTTCTGCATTTTTTGCTGCCAAAAACAGGGGATAACCTTGAGGAATGATCTGATTATTAAAGGATTATTTATTGATTTTTAAGAGAAATTTTGGGAATAAGACTAAGGGATCTGAGAGTCGTCAGACTTATCGCTCCTATGATTACATTAAGCAGAATTATCCTTAAAATTATGAAGGGTATCACAGGATTGAAGGCCTGAGTGTTAAGAATGATACTTTCAATGTAGATGAGTTTAAAGCGCGAAAAATGTGCCTCGATGAGACTTACGAGTACCGTGAGGATGAGTAGCAGAATAAGGTAGAGATGAAGATTATAAAAAACCGCCCTGAGCACATTTTTAAAATTATTATATATTGGTTTTGTTGCTTCTTGGTTTAACTTCATTTCACGTACATAAAGGTGCTGACTTACATAGGTGAAGGTCAGGATATAAAAGGTAAAGACAAGCACTAAACCTAAATACAAAAGAAGATAGATGCCCTTTGCGTAGGCCTGCTGTTCAGGTGTGGCTATCTGCAGTACCTGATGGCTTGCGGCGGCTTTTTCATAGATTTGAAAGAGTATGCCGGCCCTGTATGCATAATATTTGGCAAAGGCAAAGAGCATGATGAGGTAGAGTGCCTCAATCTTAAGGACGAGGCTCCATGAGACTGACTTTACAAAACCAAAGCCTGCCCTCAAAAAGTGTCCTTGCTGATTTTTCTGCACCTCATAATAATAGCTGGCACCAAGTCCTGGCAGTATGAGCATCAAGGGGAGGGCTGTAAAAAGACCTAAAGGCTGCAGGAGTGCCTTTAGCAAAGAGAGAAACAGCTCCCCTAGGCTTAGGGTTCTTGGGGAGCATGTTTCCTGCATCATAGACTGGTTCCCATGGTGGCCGTGACTATGATAAGCATAATCTGTGGCGAGAGAATTCTTAAGAACATTACAAAAGGATATACCGTAGCGTAGCCAATGGATGAGGCTTCAGCATCCTTGTACATACCGTTTGCATAGGCTAAGGCTGGAGGATCGGTACAGGCTCCGGCTAGCACACCGCAAAGTACCAGATAATTTACCTTGAAGAATTTATAACCGATAAAACCGACAAGCATGAGTGGAATTATGGAGATAAGTGTAGCCCATGCCATCCAGTAGAAACCAAGACCATGAGTGAGAACATCCACGAAGCCATTGGCACCGGCACGAATACCGACGATGGTCAAAAAGAGTGTAATACCGATTTCCTTAAAAGCCGAAAGGGCAGAGACCGGCAGTCTCCAGTGCAGCTTATTGAAGGTCAGAGCATCTCCAAAACGGGCCAGCAGAATGGCTACCACGAGGGTCCCGCCGATGACACCCAGACGCATTGGAGGAATGCCTGGAATGGAGATAGGAATAGAGCCTAAAAGCATACCAAAGAAGAGACCGATGAAAATAGGCATCATTGGAACATGGTTCATGGTCATGGAGGAGTTACCTACGACCTTGCCGGCCTTACGGATATTTTCCATGGAACCGACCACGTTGATTTCGTCTCCTAGGGCCAGTCTCAGATTAGGAGTTGGCATAAACTGCACACCAGAGCGGAATACACGCGAAATGACGAGATTGTAGCGACTTTCAAGTTCCAGTTCACTTAAGGTGCGTCCCATCACATTGTTGTTGGTAATAATAAGGTGACGCACGGAAATGGTGGTGCCGTGAGTGGTAAGTACATCTTTGGTTTCAGTACCGATGGTTTGCGTGGCTTTACTTACGTATTTGGCTCCACCTACAAGATGGACAATATCGCCCTTCTGCAGTACCAGATCTTTGGTTGGAACTGAAAGCTCGCCATTGCGCTTGATACGTGAACAGATGACGGTACCATCTGCTACACAGGGAATATCATTGATGGTTTTGCCAAAAAAATCAGAGTTTTGGATCATGACATTGTGGGTAATAGGAGTATCCACCCCCTGCATTTTCTTTTCTGCATAGGAATTGCCGGCAATTTCAGTGCTGACTTTAAAGAAAGTACGGATAAAAATCATGGTGATGAGTATGGCACAGACACCAAAAGGATAGGCTACAGCATAGGCCTGAGGTACTGTGGCAGGATCAAAGCCCAGGGCTTTGGCATCCATCCCCGCATTTTGCATATCTTTGCCTAAATTCGCGATCATATCGATGGCAGCAGAGAGTGCAGGAGTATTGGTAATACTGCCAGAGTACATGCCGACCATGGCATCAGGAGTGACGATACCTGTAAAGTACAGAATTAAAGAGATAGTGCATCCTAAAACAATGATAGAAACTGCAAGAGAAATCAGTTTGAGACCACTGCCACGCAGAGCGGCAAAAAAGGATGGCCCCACCTGAATACCGATGCCGTACACAAAGAGCATCAGTCCGAATTCCTGGAGAAAGTGCAGAATGGTTTCTTGGGAGGTTGGCCCGCCACTTGCAAGTGACAGATCAAAACCAAAATAGGCATGTGCAATATGACCGACAAATATTCCGGAGAACAGTACGCCTCCAATGCCGATACCTACACCTTTGTACTTTAACTGCCCGAGGGCAATACCAAGTACTGCGCCTACTGACAGATAGATGATTAAAAGCGCTAGTGATGACATTTTATACCTGGATAACTTTAATTAAATTTCGATTATTAGAATCATAATATTTGGGTTTTATCCCCAAAAATCATGTGTATTGTAACATAGATTAGTTATCTTGCAGAATCTCGCTTAAAATCTCAGTGGTAATATAGATGCTGTTTTCTTCGGGAGCCAAATCAAACAATGGTTCGTCAAAATGCTCATAACAAAAATCATTGAGTTCTTCTATGGCCACATCCTTGGACATAAAACGCGAGGATAGACACAGACCGTTAAATTCATCAAGATCTATGACTTCGGTATGCTGCTCGCTGATGCCTTTTAATAGTCGCTGACACGAAGGTGAGAGCAGACTAAAAAGTCCTGTCTCTACTTTTTTTGCAAGCGTCTGCTGTTCCATACTGTTCTTTGCACTCTTTTGCGGCAAAATTTCCTCATCGGCAGTGCTTAAGTTACCTTCCTCAATACGGATCTGTTCTATGACATTCTGCAGCCTTTTGGTTTCCTCGATTTTGGCATGAATTAACTTGGTATTTAAGTTACGGATATCCACGGTATGGTTAACATGTGGTTTGCGCTCCTTTTCTAAGGCATGAGGCGGAAGTCCATGCCTGTCTCTGTTTGAGGATTTTGGATTAACAAGTTCGTCATAGCGTTCATCAAGATAATTCTTAAGCGGATGGTCCTTGGTATCAAGCTGGTATAATGCGTTAAGATAGTCGCGGGTTTTTCCAAAGGACTCATGTTTAAGAAAGAAACTGTAATAGGAGAGTGAGGTCTTGCGCAAATGGGAGAGCAGACTGCGCAGGGACATAAGAGTATTCTGTAAAAAGTCGTTGGTACTTTTTTTCTGTTGCTCTATCTTGTTGACAATCAGCATAAGGTTGGCAATGGTATTGGCTGTAACCTCATTTAATGCGCTGTAGATAATGAGGGTTAGCTCTAAAGTTGGTAACAACGTTTTCTCAAGATGACGGTATTCATCAGTACTGATGGTGATAGGCATAATTTTCTGCAGGGTAAAATGCGAGTTCAGATCCCCTGGCAGAGAGCCAAAAAGCGGCAGTTTAAAGAGCTTTAATTTTAAAAGAATATCTTCTAAACAGTAGTAAAGGGTGTTATTGGTACTGATCTTAAAGTAAGGCAGCAGTTCCTGATAATTCTGAAATTCAAGAAAACAGAGATTATGATAGAGACTAGCCTCATCGTGTTTTGAAAGTTTTTGGTGAAAAAGAGCCCTGGCAAGACCTACATCAGCTCCGCTACCCATGGCTCTCATGAGATTTTTGCTGTAAAAACTTTGGTTAAATTCATGTTTGAACAGTTCATGATGAAATTCAAAGGAAATGCCCGTAAATTTTTCTAAGAGTTCTTTTTTGACAAGCGGTTTTATAAGACATATATAGAGGGCGTTGTCAAATAGCGTCTGCAGTATCGGATTTTTGCGGCGTTCATGCGTGCGGACATGACTTTTAACCTTGAGATCAACTCTTTCGTAAACTGCTCCTTTGTAGAGATTGTCAAGATCCTGAAGAGAGCATGGAGTTTTTTTAATCACAAGATAATCCTCAAGCGGATGTTTTTCTACAAAATTTTGTAACTCATTGAGCATTGCATAAATCATGTCGCAAGAGACAATTATTTCATCATGGAAACCTCTGGCATCAAGTTTTAATTCTGAGGCAATGCCGAGGAACAAAAACAGCAGCACGATATTGGGTTCATGAGCATATAAGTCCTCTATATTCTCGATGTTTCTTGTATAACATAGGTAGTGTAGCGCTATCTCAGATAATTCTGGATGGTAATACAGCGCAAGATAGGTCATACTGTCAATGTTTAAGGGGCTCTTCTGACATTCAAAAAGCACAAAATAGAGGGCTCTTATATACAAAAGGGAGCGATACTGATTTTGGGAAAACTCTGCTTTAAGTTCACCTATCATGTTCTCAGGACTGTCTTTTGCTACAAGCAGAGGTTGCTTGCTGTTTGTAAGCTCAAGTGGCAGGGTTTTTGAAAATGGTACAAAGGCATAACTAATAAAACGTAAGAGAAAAGTATGCAGAAGTATTAGCTCCTCGCTGGTTTCTGTTATATTAGCCTCTTCCTGATAATGGTCTGTTTTGCTTTGGTCAAGAAGATAGCAGTAATAGGGACTCTCTGTCTTTTCGCTCATGAGGCTGGCAGACTCACGTAATGGACAGATGGCAGGAATAAGATTGCAAAGTGCCATATTATCTGTGGTAACAAGATAAGGCGCTATACGGTGGGTAGACAGCACCTTTTCATAATTTAAAAGGCATAGACTATTGAATTTTTGTAAAATGATGATAAGACTTTGTGGAGTGTGCGTGCCTATTTGTTCATAAATGCTGCGGCAGAGGGGATTTTCACGCAGTACTGAATCCCTGTGCACAATTACATTGAGATCTTTATCCTGCAAATAGGTACCACCTGTCAGCAGCTGATTGTTTGCTGCATAACCAAGTACAAAGAAACGCCTGTCAATCTGCAACTGGGAATTTTGATTTTTGGAAGAGTGAGGCAAGGAGAGCTGTTCAATCTTATAAATATTGTTTTTTTCTGCCTGCTGTCTACGCATCAAGGTAAGTTCAAGGTATTTATCATTTAATTCTGTATAATGTGGATAGTCAGGATGGAAATTCTCCTTGTAGGATGAGGAGGCGGCTACCATTGCCAAATATTCTATGACTCTGTTTTCGTCCTTGTCATCTAACGGCTTAAAACAGTATTCTTTTCTTTTATAATCACAGTGCCGATTACGAAACTCACAAGCATAGGTGTAACAGTTTCTTATATAGGACATGCCTTCTTTGGGGATGGCTAGTTTGAGAATTAACTGATTGAGAACACTGCGCTGGTGCGGATCAAGGCGTATCTGACTAACTACAAACAGTCCTTCAAAGACTCTTAGCATGATATTGTAGTTAGTAAGTTTGATATTCATATTGCTGATATGGATCATATCGGCATGTGTAGGCTTGCGGTTCTGCTTTACTAGAAGATCAACCGCGGCACAGTCCTCATCATTTTTTAAATTAGGTTTTAGGGTTACAAAAATCTGATCGGTAAAGGCTAAATCTGCCGGTACAAAGCAGGGGATAAGTTTGAGACCGTGGTTTTCTAAAAATGCATTGATGGAGGCATAATGATGTTGCGGATCTGCTAAAAAGCCTTCGGGGGAGTATTCAAGACCGAGTCTTGCAGAAATCTCCTTGAGACTTGAAATCACAAAACGGGAAGCGGTTGCCTCAGTTTTGAGTTCATTAAGATTTTTTTTCATTTCAGATGTTATGGCATCTGCTTTTAGACGGTAGTAATCGGCATCCTTTAAGGTCATTGCAGCATCTTTTTTTTGGTATAGACAAAATTTTTCGGAATAGTAATTATCGCATTTTTCTTTAAATTTTTTTATTTGCTGATTGAAGAATATGAAAAATTTTCCCTTTTTCTATGAAAAAAATGTGCTAGATCACACATCTATTGGCAATTAGTGAAATTATTCTAGCCTTGTAGGCAGAGTCTTTATTGTAGTAAAAAGAGTCAGACGTTAGAAAAAATAAGGTTGAAGCTGCATAAAGAGGCTAGCCTTGCGGATGCCTAAAACCAAACCTTAAGAGCGCTTTTCTTCTCTATGTTTTTAAGACGGGGAGTTTAATATTTTTCAATATATCCTGCTACCGGCAGATTATACATGTCATCACTTATAACTTCATATTTGCCGTGCCAGTCATAATCACTAAAGCCGAGATCCGCTTTGTAGATTTCACCAGTATCAGTGTCCCTCACGCGTTCATAACCTAAAGTGGCATCACTGCGTTTTTGGCTTAGAATGTCGTAAGTTTTCTGTCTTTTCTCCCAGCCTTGGGCAATTACTCTGCTGGTACTGTCCAGGATCTGTTGTAAAGCACTGGCATTGCCTTTTATCTGTCCCTGTTCAAGATAATAGCCGTTAACATACTCACTGGAAAATCTGAAAGTGGAAAGACAGTAGTTAAAGATCGGCAGATAGTTGATGAGCGTGTTTTCTTTAGCGCTAAAGTAAATGGTGTTGTATACCATAAGAAGTACTATCGGAGGCATGGCCATTTCTTTAATGGTGGCAGTAAATATTCCTTCAATATGCTCATTTTTCTCGTTCTGATAAGTGCCCCTGATAATTTCACCTCCGGTTATATTTTTGCCCAGGGAGGAGAGCTTTTTAAATTTTTTCATGGTTGGAACTTTGAAGGGCAGAATCTTCTGATTAAAGGCTATGGCAGGG
>CACYBT010000142.1 GCA_902772715.1 uncultured Succinivibrio sp. | reverse complement strand
GCTTCAGACTTATCAAAACCATTACACTGATGCGATTTCTTCATCAAAAGAATCTTCAATTTTACTATCTCGTCCTTGTGTACAAGATAAAACAGGATTATGCACTTATCTGACAGCATCAGAAATAAGTCTTTTAGCCGGATTACCTCAAACAGAAGTTCCTGGACTTGCCTTAAAAGAAATAGTCGATTTCGGTCTTAATGAGAAAATCGCAAAGGATGAAGAAGGCATAGAGCTAGGATGTATGGTTCAAAGAGGACGAAGACTCGATAACATCAAATTTACATTATCTAGAAAAACACTCTCAAAACACATATTTATTGCAGGAGTCACTGGTAGCGGTAAGACTACAACCTGCCATAAATTATTATCTCAGGCAAATATGCCTTTCATGGTAATTGAACCTGCAAAAACAGAGTATAGAACACTAATTAACAATGATAATTTTAAAGATGTTGTTGTGTTTACTCTAGGAAATGAAACAAGTGCACCTTTTAGAATAAATCCTTTTGAATTGATTCCTGGAGAAGTTATTTCATCTCACATTGATATGGTCAAGGCAACCTTTGTATCTGCATTCCCAATGGAAGCCTCTATGCCTCAAATTCTAGAAGAAGCTATATACAAATGTTATGAGCTCAAAGGATGGAATATTGATACCAATGAGAATGAAATTCATGGAGAACATGCTTTTGACAAAGACGTTGATAGCTTTCCAATTCTCTCTGAATTACTAAAGGTTCTGGAAAAAATTGTTGATCAAAAGAATTTTGCTGCCGATTTAGCTGCAAATTATAAAGGCTCTCTGATTAGTAGACTTTCCAATCTAACAGTTGGTTCAAAGGGAGCTATGCTTAACTGTTCTCATTCAACAGACTTCAATTACATTGCAGATCATAATGTAATTATGGAAATGGAAGATCTTAAATCTCCTGAAGATAAATCTTTATTAATGGGATTTGTTTTATCTCGTCTTTCTGCAGTAATTAAAGCCCGTCACAAGGTAGATTCTTCATATCGTCATATTACTCTTATTGAAGAGGCACACAGACTTCTTTCAAAAATGGAATATGGGGACAGTGGAGCAAAGAAAGGTGCGGTTGAAACATTTACAGATTTACTAGCAGAAGTTAGAAAATACGGAGAAGGTTTAATTGTCGTAGATCAGATCCCAAACAAACTAGCTCCAGAAGTCATAAAAAATACAAATACAAAGATCATTCATAAGATTTTGGCTAAAGACGACAAGGAAACTGTTGGTGACACCATGCTTATGGATGATAAACAAAAAGAATATCTATCTGCTTTAGAAACCGGTAATTCTGTTGTTTTCAACGAACACACAAATAAGCCGGTTCATGTCTATATAACATATATAACAAACACTAATGAGGATGAAATTCCGGAAGAAAAAGTTCATAAACGTTTTAAAGCAAAGAAATCTGAATTAGGTGCTTGTTATGATGACTTGGAACTACAGCCTTACTTCAAACTTTTTGAAGAAGTATGCATTAAGTTAACTGAAGAAGTACGCATTAAGTCAGAAGATAAAAAAGATTTTTCTTCAAACGCACAAGAAAGTTTTAAGAAATTATCAGATTTTGTAATCAATTTAAGCACTTCAACAAATAGAAATAGTAAAGAGATTTGGTCTGCACTTATCAGAAGATACGAACTTGTAACAGGCAAGGCTATTTCAAATTATGAAGATCAAGTTGGAAGCAAAAAGAGATTTGATTACATATTGAACTTTTTCTCTGAAGCATTTGAGAAAGGTGATTTTTCCTATAAGACTGTTGTAAAACAGTATCCGGATTTATTTGATAAACACTATTTGGTTTAAACAAAGGAGAACTGAAAATGGGATTTTTTGATTCAATCGGAAATGCATTATCTGCAGCTTTAAGCATCGGTTCCAAGATTGCTAAATGTCTTTCTGGAGCAGGATTGCTTCTGGAAGGTCTAAAGGTACTTGGTGGAATATTTATGTCTTTAGGAAAAGCTTTGGGGCTGATCAAAGAAGATGTTAAACCGGAAGAGCTTGGCGATAAAGTTCTTCAGGCAGAAGAGGCAGGTATTAAACCAGAAAATTTTAAATCATATGAAGAATATGCAAAAAAAGTTGAAGAATTTAAGACTGATCCAGAAAAATCAAAGAATTTTACTGATGAGGCTAAATTAAGCAAAGCTATTGAGTTCACAGCATC
>CACYBT010000141.1 GCA_902772715.1 uncultured Succinivibrio sp. | reverse complement strand
GTTCCAACATAAACTGCCTCAAGATAGGCGCCTTTATGTTCGAATGCGACTTTAATAATCTCTTCTTTTAGTTTATCCTCAGGACCTCGTATGCTTAACAGCTCGCAGGATTGCGGAACATCTATATTTTTAAGGCTTTTTTGAATAGTACCGCTTTCATTATCAATGTCTAATAAAATTACCTGTTTAACACTTGTTTTCTCAGAAAAATTCATTTTAAGTGGAGAACCGCAGTAGCGTATGTATTCATTATTGCCTATTTTTTGTGGGGTGTGGATATGACCTAGTGCAACATAATCGAAAGCATCTGAAAAAATACTACTATCAATTTCTCCTAATGTCCCGACCGTTATTTTATTTTCACCATCTTCTCTTGAGACTCCTCGAACAAATAAATGTCCCATGGCAATAATTGGAAGCCGAGGTGAGAAGGACTGGACTATTTCTTTTGCTTTTCCTTCAATATCTTTATAGTGTTTTTTTATTCCAGCGGCTATGAGGCGGTTATGCTCATCTATGGACTGACCGAAAGTAAAGGAATTGAGATCTCTTTCTCTTAAATACGGAACTGCGCAAATGATCGCTGAAGGCTTTCCATTTTTATCTCTGAGCACGATAATCTCATCATCCAAATCACCTGTGGCCTGCCCTAATACATAACACCCAAGTTTATGGAATACTTTAGCATCTGCATCAAGCCAACTAGGGGAATCATGATTTCCTCCAGTGATAATCACATTTGAACAACAACCATCACTAGATGCGGCTAAAAAATTACTGTAAAGGGCCTTTGCAGCATTAGAAGGGGATGCTGAATCAAAGATATCTCCTGAGATTAGAAGTGTATCAACAGTATATTCTTCAATGGTTTTCAAAAGCCATTGCAAAAAGCTCTTCTGTTCATTATATCTTGAAAACCCGTAAAGAGAGGCTCCTAGATGCCAGTCAGAAGAATGGAGTATGCGCATAGAATAATTTCCGTGTATATCAATGTTTTTTTTAATTTTGTTTACATAATGGTTTTACATAAAGGATATTTTTTAAGTGTAGATCAGAAACATAATTATTATTTAAGTATTATGTTCTAATACTAATGATTATCTCATTTTCTTGTGTAGTGAATTTACTTTTTCTGATATTTTAGGTATCTCCATGTGCATGAAAAAATAATGAAATGTATTCAGATAATGTTCCACACAGCTGTCCATTGGAAAAGTAAATCCTTGTGTGGTGTAGGTCACAAGTACAATGCTAGTTACCTTTAAATTTCTGTTAAAAAAGCATATATTTATTGCATAGATGGGACTTTTTTATGAGGCAATAAACAACAAGTAAGCTCAAATATGATAAATGCTTGTAAGGATTTTATATGGCAAAGATTTTAAATTTTGGATCATTAAACATAGATTATGTGTATGATGTTCCTCACTTTGTAAAAGCAGGTGAGACCTTGGCAGCAGTATCTCGTAATATATATGCTGGTGGTAAAGGTTTGAATCAGTCAGTTGCATTGGCTCGTGCCGGAGGTGATGTTTATCATGCCGGTGCTGTCGGAGTTGATGATTCTAAGATCCTACTTGATGTTTTGTCTGATAATAAAATTAATTCAGATTTTTTGAGAAAGTTGGAATGTGTTTCAGGTCACACCATAATTCAGGTCGATAGCAATGGACAGAACTGTATTTTGCTATACGGTGGAGCTAATCAGAAGATTACCACAGAGCAGATCGATGAGACCTTAAAACATTTTGATAAGGGTGATTATCTAGTATTGCAGAATGAAACTAGCAATATTCGCTATATTATTGATAAGGCCTATGAAGTTGGAATGAAGATCTGTTTTAATGTCTCACCTTTTACTACTGAACTTCTGAAATTGCCTTTAGAAAAATGCGCCTATCTCATTGTCAATGAGCTAGAAGGGGCAGCAATGGTTGATATGCCAGATAATACTGATCCTTATGTGCTGATTACCAGACTATGTGAAAAATATCCTCAGACTTCTTTTGTACTTACATTAGGTTCAAGAGGTTCAATTCTTAAAGAAGTCGGAGCCGATACCGTTTCCTGTAAAGCCTTTAAGGTTGATGCTGTGGATACTACTGCGGCAGGTGATACTTTTCTTGGTTATTTAATCACCAATATTGCAACTGACATGAATCGAGCACTAGCATTGAAATGTGCCACTGCTGCTTCGGCACTGGCTGTGCAAAAAAAAGGTGCTACACCTTCGATTCCTATGGCCAAGGATGTCCTTGATTTTATAAAAAATACTACTCAGGAAGTTTTGGTAGAAAAATTATAAGGAGAACTTCATTATGAAAAAAATCGGCTGTCTTAATTCAGAGTTGTCTTATGTTATTGCTAAACTTGGACACTTTGATACGCTGACGGTTGGTGACTGTGGGCTGCCAGTACCTCCAAATGTTCAGAGGATTGATTTGGCAGTTACTTATGGAGTGCCTTCCTTTTACGACGTTTTTAAAGTAATTGACAGTGAGGCCAAGTTTCAGAAGGTTACAATCGCTAAAGAATCTAAAAGTGCCAATAAGGAGTTCTATGAGATGATTACTTCATGGGCTAAAGCACAGGGAGTAGAAGTTGTAGAAGTTTTGCATGAAGAGTTTAAGGCTCAAAGTGCAAAAAGTGTGGCTGTTGTTAGAACTGGTGAGTGCAAGCCTTACTGTAATGTGATTCTTGAGTCTAACGTATCTTTCTAAATTCCAAGCATTTTATGGATGCCGAGTCAAATCATAAAGTGGCATATATTTTGCCACTTTCCTATGGCCTTGCTCTTTTAAAGCAGCTCCTGCCTGTGCCAACTCACATCTTTAAAAAAGATAATCACTATTTTGAGAAATTTGATTCTGAGGAACAGGACGACTGGAATGTTCTCAAAACGGATTACGCTTTTCGATGTGAATTACTTGAAACCATACGTAAGCGTAAAGTTTGCATAATTTCCAATGAAAAACCAATTCTTTATGGTGGGGTAGAGTGTAATGAGGAATTGACACTTATTATCGGACCAATCAATATTGCCGATATTGATGTTACTTACTGCAAACTTTACGCACTTAAGCACAATGCGACAAATCTGGTACCTTTTGGGTGTAAGGTGCAGAAATTAGCCTCAATGCTTTTGTTAATTTACAGTACTATTACTGGTAAGCATTTGTATCTAACCGATTTTCTGAAAGAAAATATGCTAGATATAGATATTATCGAAAACACCAATCGTCGGATTGCCAGTATTTTTTCTGAATACAGTCTAGAGATGAAAACCCATAACCCAAGTATGTTTGAGGAGTCTATCAAGAACTCAATCAAAAGTGGGGATTTGGAAGGTCTAAAAAAGGCCCTTAATTCAATTTATGCAAATATGCGTGGCACGCTTTCGCATAATTCACTGCGGTCGGCTAAGAATCTTGCTATCGTGGATATTACCATTGCCACACGTGCTGCTATTGATGCAGGATTACCTGTAGAGGAACTGTATACCGTTTCCGATGCCTTTATCATGGAAGTGGAGGATTGCCGCTATGAATCCGATGCTCTGGCTTTATCTCATGCTTGTGCCTTACGCTGTACGCAAATGGTGAATAAATTTTTACATGATGAAAGTAGTGATAAACATAATATTTCACTTATTGTAAACAGAGCCTGTCAGTATATAGAACATCATATTAACGAAAAGTTCAATACTGAGCAGATGTGTGAACGATTGAAAGTTAGCAGTTCCTATCTATCAAAACTCTTCAAAAATGAAAAAAAGATGTCCATTGGTGCGTATGTAAGACGCAGAAAGATTGATTTTGCTAAACTTCTGCTGCGTACTACAGATAAAAGTATAGCTGAAATTAGTATCATCCTTGCCTTCAATTCTCAAAGTCATTTGGGAAAAGTTTTCCTTGAGGAAACTGGTACCACACCGTCTAAGTACAGAAACAACGTTGCGACACATGATCTGATCCTTTAATTTTGGGAAAAACAAGCTCAATTGCAGAAAAAAATTACTATGTAGTGCCATAATTCTGAAACTTTTTAATTATGATCTTTATTGCAATTTTTTTGCTTTTTAAAATAGAAATTTGATAAAAAAAAGAGAATTTTGATAAAAATGCGGTATCTAAACTCCTTATAATGCTACTGTAGTCAATCACGAGGAAGGTCATGTTTAATTCCTCTGATTTAGTAGTAAACATTTAGGAGTCTTAACAAGATGAAAATTACAAAATTCTGTGCATCTATTGCAATGGTTTTAGCCGCTTCTTCTTTTGCTGCATCTGCTCAAGCAGCCGAGGCAAAGCGTTTAACTGGTGGTGGCTCAAATATCATGTATATTATAACCCCATCACACTCAAATCCATTCTTTAAGACTGAAGCAGAAGTTGCAGCAAAAACTGCAAAAGATTTAGGTTATGAAGTTAAGATGGTTTCTCACGATGACAGTCCTGTAAAACAATCTGAACTCTTTGAGACAGCAATTTCTGACAAGGCTGCTGCTATTGTTTGTGACAATGCTGGCGCAGATGCTACCGTTGCAGCTGTGAAACGCGCATATGATAACAATATTCCAACATTCCTGATTGATCGTGAGATTAATGAGCAGGGTATCGCTATTGCTCAGATCGTCGCTAATAACTATCAGGGTGCAAAAGGGGCTGCAGAAGTGTTTGTAGAGGCTATGGAAGAATCAGGTGAATATGCCGAGTTGTTCGGTATCGATTCTGATACCAATGCTAAGACACGTTCTACCGCTTTCCATGAGGTTATCGATCAGTACACTGATATGAAGATGGTTGCTGTACAGACAGCCAACTGGGACCAGAATTTAGCCTATTCAAAGATGGAGACCATTTTACAGTCACATCCAAATTTGAAAGGTGTTATCTCTGGTAACGATAACATGGCTGTAGGTGCTGCTGCTGCAATCAAGGCTGCTGGCAAGACCTTGAAGATCATCGGTGTTGATGGCTCAAATGATGCACGTGATGAAATTTTAGCCGGCAACATGACAGCAACTGCTATGCAACCAGCCGCTCTGATTGCTGAAATGGCTGTAAAACAGGCCGACCAGTATTTAAAGAAAGGTACTACCGGTCAGCCAGAGAAGCAGCTGATTGATTGCATTATCATCACTAAAGATAACGCTAAGAAGCTGAATAATTTCTCATTAGCAAAATAAACTAACCTCAAGTCATTGCGCCACAGGTCTGTGGCGCATTCCACTAACAATTAATAATTAAATAAAAGGGTGTGAATAGCACTTAAGAGATTTTTTTGTCTCAAAAAAGGGGTAACATCATGTCAAAGAATCGCATAATAGCCGTTGTTTTGGCTGTTTTATTTTTGGTTTATGCCGGATCAACTGCTACCGTGGTTAAAGAAGGTCAGGAAGCGTTACTGACTGGTGAAAAGGTATTTGATCCTGCAACCGTAGCCGCTAATTTCTGGAAGAATGATTCTAAAGAGTATTTTAAAAACAACTGTTATGAACTCTCAGAACTTATTAAAGAAGCAAATGGTGACTTTGTTAGTGTTTCCCAAAAAGGACACTATTCCATGGGTGACAGTGGCGAACTTTCTTTTATTGTAAAAGGAAGTGGTACAGTAACAGAAGTTAAAAACAAACTCAAATCTGGATATGTGGTTTTTGACTTAGATAACAATCCATCCGAAGATATCAAAACTAGACTGCAAATTGGTCCTGTTTTCAAAGGATCAGCAGTACGTGATTCGATTAGCCTAATTAGTTATAAAGATTATAAGAATCAGATTGAATGGGCTCAAGTCTCTGTATCTTTACATAATTTAATTCTTAATGAAGTTCTGTCTAAGATTGATTTTGACAATCTTACAGGAAAGAAAATTGAATTTATTGGTTGCTTTACGGTTGGCTCTGGCGATTTACGTATTACTCCAGTTGAACTCACTGTAAAGTAGGAGCACAAAGATGAGTAACGAAAAAGATGAAATTTATCTGCATGCTGAAAAAATAGACAAGATTTATCCGGGTACGAAAGCCCTAGATCAGGTTTCTTTTGATATCAAAAGAGGTAAGGTCAACGTACTTATTGGAGAAAATGGAGCAGGAAAATCGACCTTGATGAGAATCATTGCCGGTATCGAGAAACCTTCTGCAGGTAAGCTCTATTTGCAAGGTAAGGAAGTAGAGTTCGATTCCACAGTGGATGCAAGGTCACATGGTATAGCCATCATTCATCAAGAATTATGTCTATTTCCAAATATGACAGTGTTCCAAAATCTGTTTATGTCATCAGAGAGAACAAAAAACGGGTTTCTTGATGACGCTGAACATAGAAAGCTGGCCAAGCAGGTTCTAGCAAGGCTTAATTATCCGATTGATCCGGATACTATGGTGGGAGCTCTTCGAGTAGGTCAGCAGCAGATGATAGAAATTGCCAGAAACCTGCTAATTCCTAATCTTAAGATCCTTATTATGGATGAGCCAACATCTTCTCTGTCTGAGCAGGAGGTGGATGTTCTTTTCAATATTATGAGAGAACTTACTGCAACTGGTATCTCCATTGTCTATATTTCCCATCGTCTTGAAGAGTTAATGCGTATTGGTGACTTTGTTACTATCTTCCGTGACGGCAAGCTGGTTGCTGATGCTGCGGTAAAAGATATTGATGTGCCTTGGATCGTAAAGCAGATGGTTGGTGAAGGTAAATCCTATCCAAAACGCGATGAAGCAGTAGATTGGGAAAAGACTGAAAAGGTCCTGGAAATCAAAGATCTGACATTGCCAAAAAATGGTGGTGGCTATCTTTTGAACAAGGTTTCTTTTGATTTGCATAGGGGTGAAGTTTTAGGCATCTATGGCCTTTTGGGTGCTGGACGTACCGAGATTTTTGAATGCATTATGGGTATGCGCCCAACACATACCGGTGATGTCATTTTAAATGGAGAGAAAATTACCATAGGTTCTGTTCCGGAGCAAATTAGTAAGGGTTTTGCCTGGTTACCTGAGGACCGTCAACGTGATGGTTTGATTCAGACCATGAACATTGATAAAAATATTGCTCTGTCCAATGTTGGTAAATATATCAATGGTTTGGGACTTATTGATAAGAGCAGGGAAAGTGCTGCAACTGATGAAATGATTAAGGATGTTCACATTAAGGTTGCAGATAAGGAACTTCCTATATTATCGCTTTCAGGAGGTAATCAGCAGAAGGTGGTATTTGCTAAGGGTGCTCTTACCAATCCGCAGATTATGCTCTTAGATGAACCTTCAAGAGGTATTGATATTGGAGCTAAGACAGAAATCTTTAACCTTATTTATCAGTACGCTAAAAAAGGTGTATCCCTGTTGGTGGTTTCTTCCGAATTAGAAGAGATTATTGCCATTGCAGACAGAATTATTGTGCTGTCTAACGGTATTAAAACTGCTGAACTTACTGGTTCTGATATTACACAGGATAACCTTGTTAAAGCCTCCTATATGGGCCATAAACACTAAAAAGAATTGGAGAACAAAAAATGAATAAGAATGATGTGATTATGACTATCCTCAAGGGACGTACGCTTATTGTATTGACCCTTCTGGTGATTTTCTTCTCATGTGCCAGTGAATCCTTCTTTACCTCACAGTCACTGTTGCTTATTGCCAAGCATGTTGCTCTTTACGGTATTTTAGGTATCGGTATGACCTATGTGCTGGTAACAGGCGGTATCGACCTATCAGTAGGTTCAGTTGTCGGACTGTCTGGTATGATTGCGGGTTTACTTATCAATCATGGATTTACCATGTTTGGTTATACCTTCTACTTCTCAGTTCCAGTAATTGTCCTCATTGCTATCTTTATCGGAGTAATTGTTGGATTTATTAACGGTATCATTATTACTAAATTTGCTGTGGCTCCATTTATTGCCACTTTAGGTATGATGTACATTGCTCGTGGTGCTGCCAACCTGACTTCAAACGGTGCCACTTTCCCTAATCTCGTAGGTAAGGAAGCCTTGGGTAATACTGGTTTTGAAATCTTCGGTAGAGATATTGCCGGTTTCCCTGTTGCAGTAATGATCCTTATCATCATCGCTATCGTTGCCGCCATGGTACTACGTAAGACTCCATTTGGCTGGCATATATTGGCTATCGGCGGTAATGAGCGTGCTGCCAAGTTATCAGGCGTACATGTTGATAATGACAAGATCATGGTTTACATGTTCTCAGGAGCCTGTGCTGCTGTGGTTGGTATTATTGCTACCTCGCAGCTGGTAGCATCGCATCCTATGACAGGTAATACTTGGGAAATGAACGCCATTGCTGCTGCAGTTTTAGGTGGTACTTCCCTAATGGGAGGTGTTGGTACCATCGTAGGTACAGTCATTGGTGCCTTTATTATCGGTGTTATCTCTGATGGTATGGTTATGTGCGGTGTTTCTGAGTTCTGGCAGATGATTATAAAGGGGCTTGTGATTGTTCTGGCTGTTATCATAGACCAGTATCAGCGCTCTTTACAGGCTCGTATGGCTCTTCAGGCTAGAAATGAAAACAAATAATTCAAAGGTAACTAAACATGTTTTCAAAAGAAAAAGGTGAAAATATTATTTCTGCTTTAAGTGGCAACGTAATTTCCTTAGATGAAGTTTCAAGTCCTATATTTGCAGGAAAAGTTGTCGGAGATGGTATCGCCATTGTCCCATACGACGGTATGGTGGTCTCCCCGATTACAGGTGTGATCTCCTTTGTGGGTGTACAAAAACATTCCTATGGTATTACCAGTTTTGACGGAATTGAAGTACTGATTCATTTGGGTATAGGAACAGTTGCCTTAAACGGCGAAGGTTTTACTCCCTTTGTAGAAAAAGGTGACAAGGTTAATGCGGGCGATCCAATCTGTAACGTAGATTGGAATATTGTAAAGGATCATAACCTGGATATTACATCGCCAATCGTTATTACTTCCCAATCAGTGGAGATGATTAAACGACTGACTATTTATCAGGGATTAGCCACAGCGGGGAAAACTGCCTGCATGCATTATATATTAAAGAAATAGAATAATTATGAGGAAACGCTATGACAGCACATATTAAATTGGGATTTGTTCCTACTCGCAGAAGCGTTTTTAGTGCGCCTGATGCCTTAAAATATCGTGATCTTACAGCAGATCGCATGAAGGAATTAGGTATTGATTTTGTTGACATCAAGGATATCAATCCTGAAGGTCTGCTTTTTGCTGATGAGGATGTAGCCAAGATTGCTGCCAAATTCAGAAAAGAGGGTGTTGACGGCATTATTCTGGCTCACTGCAATTTTGGTACTGAATACGTTTGTGCCAGACTTGCCAAAGAGTTGAACCTTCCTGTTCTTTTGTGGGGACCTTTAGATGAACGTCCATTACCTGACGGCAGACGCTTACGTGATACTCAATGTGGACTGTTTGCCACGGGAAAGGTGCTGCGCCGTTTCCAGGTCAAGTTCACCTATCTGACCAACTGTCGCCTGTCAGATCCAGTATTTGAACGCGGGCTGCGTGATTTCATGGCAATATGTAATGTTGTGAAAACCTTTAAGCATATGCGTATTCTGCAGATGGGTCCACGTCCATTCGATTTTTGGACCACCATGTGCAACGAAGGCGAATTACTTGAGAAGTTCAATATTCAGTTATCTCCAGTACCACTTCCAGAGCTTTTAGCAGAAGTGCGTAAAATAAGAGATGGCAATGGAGCCAAAGAGGAACTTGAGATCCTGCATGACAAGACTGTCATCAAGATTGCAGAGCCAAAGGTACAGACGGTTGCTGCTCTTGCCAGAGCCATGCGTAATCTTGTTGAAAAATATGGATGTCAGGCCGGTGCTATTCAGTGTTGGACGGCTCTTCAGGGAGAACTGGGCATTATGCCATGCGCAGCCAACTCTATTTTAAATGATTTGGGGATCCCTGTAGTCTGTGAAACTGATATTCACGGTGCGATTACTGCTCTGATGGCTGAGGCTGCAGTTATGAATGAAAGCAGATCTTTCTTTGCTGACTGGACTGTAAGACATCCTGATAATCCAAACGGTGAACTGCTACAGCACTGTGGTCCATGGCCAATTTCCATTGCCAAGGAAAAACCAGAGCTAACCTGTCCAATTGCCTTTAAGGATGAAGGCTCGCTTTCTGCAGAGGCTAAACCGTCAAATAATCTCACCTTAACCCGTTTTGACGGAGACAATGGTGAGTACTCATTATTGCTTGGCAATGCCAAGAGTGTGGATGGTCCTAAGATTTTAGGAACCTATATGTGGGTTGAGGTTGAGAATATCAAACGGCTTGAGGAAAAGATTGTAACAGGACCTTATATTCACCACTGTGTTGGTGTTTATAAAGATGTGGTACCGGTTTTGTATGAGTCCTGCAAGTACATTGGTATTAAACCAGATCTGTATGACCCAATCGAAGAGAATGTAAAGGCATATTTACGTGGAGAATAATTAAATGAAAAATCTCACGAAATTAGCATATAAATTGCGTATGGATGTTGTTGACATGATTGTCAACGGCAAAGGTGGACATATCGGTGGAGATATGTCAGTCATGGATGTGCTAGTTACTCTTTATTTTAAAGAGATGAATGTTACTCCTGAAAATTTTGAAACCAAAGACCACGATCATTTCATTATGAGTAAAGGTCATTCTGTAGAGGCTTTATATGCGGTTCTTGCAGAAAAAGGATTTTTCCCAAGAGAGACCGTATTAAAAGAATTTAGTCAATTTGGTTCAAAGTTCATAGGACATCCTAACAATAAACTTCCTGGTATAGAAATGAATTCAGGCGCTTTAGGTCATGGACTTCCAGTTGCTGTGGGTATGGCTATTGCTGAGCACATGAATAAGAGTGAAAACCGTGTCTATGTAGTAATGGGTGATGGTGAACTGGCAGAAGGGTCTGTTTGGGAGGGAGCCATGTCGGCTGCAAACTACAGACTGGATAATCTCTGTGCTGTTATTGATAGAAATAGACTGCAGATTTCAGGCAGTACCGAAGATGTGATGGCCTTAGATGATCTGCATCGCAAATTTGAGAGTTTTGGCTGGCATGTAATTGATGTCAACGACGGTAATGATATTGAAAAACTTATTGCTGCTTTTGATGAGGCTCGCGTAGTAAAAGGAAAGCCAACTCTTTTAATTGCCAATACGGTCAAGGGCAAAGGATCACCAGTTATGGAGAATAAAGCCTCATGGCACCACCATGTACCAAGTGCCGAGGAATATGCTCAGATTATGAAAGACCTAAAGGCACAGGCAGAGGAGGACTAGAACCATGGCCAATATTGCTAATAAACAGATGATTTGCGAAGTACTGATGAATGCTGCAAAGACTGACAAAGACATTGTGGTTTTATGTTCAGATTCTCGTGGCAGTGCTTCTGCTACCCCATTTGCCAATGCCTTTCCAGAACAGTTTGTGGAAGTAGGTATTGCTGAGCAGGATTTGGTTGGTATAGCCGCAGGTATGGCACGTGTGGGCAAAAGAACTTTCCCTATGTCTCCGGCCTGTTTTATTGCAGCCCGCTCTTATGAACAGTGCAAGGTAGATGTAGCTTATTCCCATACCAATGTAAAACTGATTGGTATTTCAGGGGGTGTAAGCTATGGTGCCTTAGGTATGAGTCACCATTCCGCACAGGATATTGCCTGCATGTCTTCTATCCCTGGTATGCGAGTATATCTGCCATCTGACTGCAATCAAACCAAAAAACTCATGGAAGTTTTAGTTAAGGATAATGAACCTGCCTATATTCGTGTGGGACGTAATGCCGTAGATCCAGTCTACAGCGAGGATGATGTGCCATTTGTAATGGATAAGGCTACCTTTGTAACCAAAGGTACAGATGTTGCCATTATTGCCTGCGGTGAAATGGTCCTATATGCTAAACAGGCAGCAGAATTATTGAAGAAGGATGGCATCAGTGCCACTGTGCTTGACATGTACTGCATCAAACCATTTGATAAAGAGTCTGTTATTGAGGCCTGTAAGAATGTTAAGGCTGTGATAAGTGTTGAGGAGCATTCTCCTATTGGTGGTTTAGGCTCAATGGTGGCTCAGGTGGTTTCCGAGAACTGCCCTAAGAAATGTGTAACCATGGCTTTGCCTGATGCTCCTGTAATTACCGGTTCTTCTAAAGAAGTGTTTGCTTATTACAAGCTGACTGGTGATGGTATAGCAGCAAAAGCAAAGGAGCTCCTTCATGGCTAAAGATGTCTTTGTTCTAGGCATTGATCAAAGTACACAGGGGACCAAGGGTCTCCTGTTCGATAGTCTGGGCAACCTTGTTGACAAGGCTATTCTGCCGCATCGACAGATCATAAATGATCTTGGCTTTGTGGAGCATGATTTGAATGAAATAGCTCAAAATGTAATTGAGGTTACCAGACAGATTGTAAGTAAAGACAAAAGTCGCGCTGATCTGATTGAGACTGTCGGTATTTCTGTACAAAGAGAAACCGTTGGAGCCTGGAGAAGGTCAACTTTAAAGCCGTTGTATAATGCTATTGTGTGGCAATGTGCCCGCGGTATTGAACAGGTATCCAGGAAAGAAGTACAAAGTAAGGCTCAAAGAATTAGGGAAATCACCGGACTGGAACTCTCTGAATACTTTTCTGCAGCCAAAATTACCTGGCTTGTTGACCATGTTGCTGAGGTACAGGATGCTATTGCAAATCATGACCTCTGTGTGGGCAATATGGATGCCTTTCTGATTGCCTATCTTACTCATGGTAAATGCTTTTCCACAGAGCCATCAAATGCTTCTCGGACACAATTGATGGATCTGAGAAATTTGTGCTGGTCTGAAGAACTTTGCGATTTATTTAAAGTTCCGTTAGAGGGGTTACCTGTAATTAAAGAAACGGATGCCATGTTTGGCTATACCAATTTTGAAGGTGTTTTAAATCGAGAGATCCCTATACACTGTGTAATTGGTGACTCCATGGGAGCTCTTTTCGGACATGGCTGTCTTAAGAGTGGACAGGTGAAGACTACATATGGTACCGGTTCATCTATTATGATGAATTCAGGCGATAGTGTATCTGCCTGTAAAAAAGGTATTGTCAATTCTGTTGGCTGGAGAAGAGAAGGCAAAACTACCTATGTCCTTGAGGGCAATATCAATTATTCGGCAGGTATCATCAGTTATCTTAAGGATGATTTAAAAATAATAAATGATCCTAAAGAAACTGCGGCAATGGCCAAGGCTTCAAGAGAAAGTGACAGATGTTATTTTGTACCGGCTTTATCGGGATTGGGAGCTCCTTACTTTAACAGCAATGTGCGTGGCGCCCTTTTGGGAATGAGCCGTGTAACTGGTAACAACGAAATAGTGAGAGCAGCGCTCGACTCTATTGCCTATCAGGTAAATGATATTCTTGCTTTGATACGAGAATCTACGGATGAAAAGTTAAGTGCTCTGCATGTGGATGGTGGCGCCACCAAGAATGATTATCTTATGCAGTTTCAATCTGATCTTGTCGGTATACCTCTGTATGTACCAAAAGAGGCTGAATTATCTGGAATGGGGGCTGCGTTTATGGCTGGCATAGCAGTTGGTGTATATACTGAGGATATATTAAGTGGTGATAAGATATCCTCTGTTTATAAGCCATCTATGGCTCAAAATATTGTTATGCAGAAAGTTGAGGACTGGCATAAAGCGGTAAGTGCGGCTATTACATACGGACTATGATATTCGTTGTTTATTATGCTATCAGCATGATGTTTGGGGCAGGTTATTCTGCCCCTTTTTTACTATGCCATTCTTGTTAAATAAGGAGTGTGGCTTACCAAGTACGGACAAATATTAAAAAGGCAATTCTTTGCCTAATGTTATTTGCTTTTAGGAGCTTTGGCTTTAAGAATGAAGATGCAGGCCAAAATTAAACTTACTGCTGCAAAGATTCTGATTGATTCCAAAAGTCCTATATAATCTCCGATAAATCCAATCAATACACACATTACATAACCTAAACCAAAGGTGAATCCCAACATCATTGAAGTTGCAAAAGAGTCAGCATGAGGAAGCAGTTTCTGTGCCCAGACTATGGCAGGAGGTGTGGAACCATACAGACCAAGACCAGCAAAGAAAATGCTGATAAAGGAAAGGATGGAATCATCTGCCTTATACATGAATATCATGAGCATGATAAAGGTAAAAACATAGGAACCTAGAATTAACTGGACAAGTTTGTAACGTAGCGACAGACCACCTACAACCAGTCCGCCTACAGCAGTTCCCACGAGCATAGTCATTGTAACCGCAGAGGCGCTTACAGCAGAAATACCTTTCAGACTTAAAAGCAGAGGTAGAAAAATGACAAGCGCGCAGTAGCATATCGAGCGACAACTAATAGAGCAGACAAGCCATAGGAATTGTTTATTTTCTAAAATTTTTTTTAAGGAGATGGTGTCTTTAGATGAGTAGTTAATCTCCTTAACATGAAGCCGACGTACTATAAGCAGCAGAGCCGATAAAACAGGAATAATAGCCAGGTAAAACAGCTGTTCTTGTGAAAAATACTCAAGATATATGGCTGTTAAAAAAGGGGAGACCGCAAAGCCGATATTGCCACCTACAATAAAAATTGAAGTAGCCAGTACCTCGTGGTTTTTAGGTGATACTGAAGGAAGGATGCCGCCTGCAATCGGGTGAAATCCTGATGCACAGATACCTGAGATAAAAACAATAAGTATTAGCATTAAGGGAGTAGAACACAAACCCACAGCACTGGCAAAAACCCCACAAAGCATGATGGATAAAGGAAAAATTATACCGAGATTTCTTTTATCAGCCGCGATCCCGATAGGTGCCTGTAAAAATGAGGCGGCAACTTGAAAAATCATGTAGAGCATTCCACATTGGGAATAGGATAAGTCAAACTGCAGCGCGAGAATTGGCAGCATTACTGGCAGAATATTGGAATAGTAATCACCTATAAAATGAGCATAGCTGGTAATACTGACATTAAACCATCCTCTTTTGGGTAAGCGTGATGGTGATATTGTTTTTGTAATCATTTTTAATTATGCAAAAAACGGAAGATTACTGACTTATCTTGTGATAAAGATGCATTAGTTCTTCTTTTGTAAAGGTGTAGGTCCGTTTACAGTGCTGACAGGTCATACTAGTTCCCATAGGATCTGAAGCCATACTTAAAAGTTCTGCGGGAGATAGTTTCTCAAGAGCATTTTCGCATCTCTGTTTAGAGCAGATACATTTATAGGCAATCTCCTTGTCAAAGAAAGTCTGTACATCTTCGTAGGCATAAAGTCTGCGTAGAATATCGGTATAATCTAGGCTGAACATTTCATCAGAGCTTAAAGTTTCGCTTAGAACCGTAAGATGCTCGAGGGAATTAACATTATCTTTGATTTCTGGAATAATCTGCAGCATGATCCCACCGCAGATATGCTGTTTCACATCAGTATGAATAATGAAGTGCGTAGGTAACTGCGAGGAATGTTCAAAATACTCCATAAGACTTGATTGTATGGAGTCGGTCTTAAGTTCCACAATCCCCTGCCATTTAACCTCATCTTTTGGAAAAATAGATAAAACCAGTACTGCATCCTTACCAAAGAGTGTAAGGATTGAGTCATTTTCATCAATATTTAGTTCTTCGTTTTTTGCAGCCGAGCCATAAAATGAAAGATCTTCGCGAACATTGATAAGTGCGTACCTTAAAGGACTGCTTTCCTGCCCTCTAATCTGGAGCATGACTTCAGAGCCGTCTTTAAGCGTTGAGGCAACCAAAATTGCACAGGCAGAAAGTTCCATCAGTATTTTCTGCACACATTCAGGATAGCCCATACTGCTAAAGTCTTGAAGTGAGTTATGGAGACGAACAATTTCACCTCTTACCCCGTGATTATTAAATATGAATCTTTTAATCTTGTCGTCACTGTTAGTTTTCATCACAATTTCCGTATTTGATACTCATTAGCTGACGTCTTTCCTTCTTATTAGGTTTGTCAGCAGGGTGCGGAGCAAAAAAGGCATTTAATTTCTGCTGAGCACGCTGTTTTTCTCTTAGCAAAATACTTTCTGCCGTTTCTTCATATAGTGTGGTCGCAACACTGGCGTGACCACGTACAGAAGAAAGATTTTTGACAATAATCTCTTTTCTTTCATTCCCTTGTAGCAGGCGTATTGTGGCGCCAGACTCAACATTTGAGGAAGGTTTGGCTCTTGTCCCGTTATATTCGACTTTACCACCCTCAATCATGCTACGGGCAATGGTTCTTGTTTTATAAAAGCGCGCGGCCCATAACCATTTATCAAGTCGCACCTTAGCGTTGCTATCAGTGTTAGTGCTCATAATATTGTTACTAAAACAGTAAATTTAGGTAAAAGTATGAAAAGAAATATTCTGTTTATTTTATGGCAGTTTTAATAATTTTGGTAAGTTTACTATAAAAACATTAAAAAGCTCTTTAAAATATACAGCGAATCATACACAAGTCGTTAAGCAGCATTTTTGATTTCCCAAGGATTTTTCTTAGCGAGAATGTTCTCAATTAAAGTAGGAAGATCCT